>CAVFBU010000036.1:840-21925 GCA_963620725.1 Vescimonas coprocola | reverse complement strand
AGTTGGAACACAACGGTCCGTTCAATCGTACAATGGCGGATGTTGAGAAGATTATGGTGAGAAGATGAGGTCGAGCATGAGTTGCCGCTCCGTCTCGCTGATGTTCCTTTCGTCCAGCATCTGCCGGTCGAAGTAGTTGGCATCGTACGCCTTTCGGTCTGTCAGCGCGAGGTGTTGGCGGAAGCTGTCTGCAGCGGCCGTCCGCTTGCCTTGAAGCCAGAGACAATAGCCCCGGTTCAGGTGGTCGTCGGCTGTCATCTCCCCCATCTGTTCCAACCGCTCGTAGAACGTCTCCGCCTGTTGCTCGCGGCGGTCGCAGACCAGTGTCCACGCTAAGATGCGCATCACACCAGTATGCTCCGGATGCTCGTAGTTGAGCCGATAGAGCAGTTTCAGGCTCTCCTCGTAGCGTTTCTGATAGAGCATGCAGACGGCCTTGTTGAGCGGATAGCCCATCTTGTCGGGAAACCGCTCCATGAGGCGGTCGTAGTGCGCTTCGGCCTGCTGGTATTCCCCCTGTTCAAACAGTTGTCGTGCCAGTCCGCGCTCCGCCCGTTCGTTGTCGGGGTCGCAACGGAGTGCCTCCTCGTAACGACCCGTCCAAAGGTAATAGGCCAGTCCTCGGTGGCTGTCCGCATAGCTGTCGAGCAAGCATCGCGCAGCCACTGCCATCTTACGCCGGAAGAGCAGTTGCACGACCTCGTCCTTCATCGCCTCCACCCCGGAGTCCCGGAACACGCGACCTGTCAGGAAGAGGCATCCACCCATCTCGTTGCTGTCGGTCACGAGAAACGGGTTGCGGTATTCACTGCGGTAGGCATAGATGCGGAAGAAGCGGTAGAGGTCCATCAGATACGAGCGGCGCAGGCGTTCGGGCGTGGGTGTTGACTGATGCTCCATCTGCATGACGGCAGCCCCTCCCTCGTCCATAGCACGCACCACATCGGCAGGCATAACGTTCAAGAACTGGTTACAACCCAGTGCGATGGAATACTTGTCGCTGTTGCAGAACTCGCCATTGATTAGAATCTCCTGCAGGAACGGATGCTTGGCACAGGACTCGCGGAAGGGGCGCAGCTGCGGATGGTCTATGAAGAACGGCACAAACCAGTTGGCCGGTTCGCGGAAGAAGTCGAAGCGTTTCATCTGCGAGAACCCTCCAAAGAAGATGTCAGAGCCTTGCTGCTGCATATCGACCATGCGCTGGAACGAGTCCTCCATCCGCTGCATCCGTTCTTCATACTCCTCGGGGTGAACCAGTTCCTGGATGTCCAGCTCATCGTCCTCAAACAACTGCGGCTTGATGTGCAGCGGTTTCTTGTTGAGGATGTCAGGCATAATCTCCTGCTGGATTTCCGTGGCATCACGCTCCGCACCCATGCAGTAGACCATCTGCATCTGCAGTTCGGCCAGTTCGCGGCAGACCGCCTCCGACTGCAGGAGCTGGCGGATGCTGTCACACTGTCCGGGACAGACGGCATCCCACTGTTCGTCCATGCCCAAGACCCATCCCACGAGGGCACGCTGGCGCACCGCCTCATCCGTGGCTTGGCGGTAAGTATGGACGAGTGTCTGGAATTTCACGCCGTCAAACTGGTTGAGCAGCGACAGCGTGACGGCCGACAGCAACAACTGCTGGTCGGTGCTGTCGACGGCCGGCGAGAGGAGCAACTCCTCCATCTGCCGTCCCACACTCTCCGGCCACGCATTGGAGGTCAGCAAGAAACCGAACAGACGACCCATATACTGTTGGTGCGCCTCATAGAGCGATAGACTTTTCTGTGCCCGGACATGAGGCTGTTCCAACGAGAGCAGTGCCACGTCCGCCACGAACGACTCCAGTTCCTGTCGTATCTTCCCAAGCGAGAGTTTGACATGGCCTTCCCGCGCTGCCGTGCGGACAGCCGACAGGTGCGGAGCTGTGCTGATGCGGTCGAACACCGAGAGGTTGGCGTAGAGCACATACAGGCGTTGCAACAGACTTTGATAGCGTTCCTTGCAGTCCGCTTCGTCCTCGTGGTTCTGCCAGTCGCTGAGCAGTTGTCGGTAGTCGTCCTTCACCGCCTGCAATTTCTGCTTTGTCTGCTCCTGCGGCCACGCCGCCAACAGCGTCTCCGTTTCAGCGATGGTCACGGCCACACTGCCGTTGCGGAGCGGTTCGGCAATCCGTTGCAGGTGACTGCCCAGTAAAGATGTGCTACTCCCCATGGCTACTTCCCGTTTTTATGTTTCTTCCACCAAGTTTCCGCCCGTGCCACGTCCTTCTCCCTCACACCGCCAGCGTGGCGATATTTCATTTCGGGCAGCGAGTCGACCACCTGTTCTGTGGTTCTACAATATTTCACAATCAGCGACTTGTAATACCGCACCCCATGCTTGTTGATGGAGTCGCAGGCCGCATCGTAAGCCTTCATGAAGAGTTCCAACTGTTTGTGCCGCTCGGGCCTTCTCATCTCCAGTTCCCGAAAGGCCAGCACACCCATCCAGACATCCAGTTTCCGTGTGTCCAACAGCACATTATTGTGACCCATCCTGGCTGCTGTGGCCTGTGGCTCGGTCATGAAGAAGGCATCCATCTCATGGTTGCGCAGCATCTGCAGGCGCACATTTACATCGTTGACCTGCACGCGAAAGAGGCGTTCCGACTGTATCTTGGCGGAGTCGGCCACGAAATCGCAGAGCCAGTCCGTCACGGAATAGCGCGTCATGGCCACCATCTTGCCGTCCAACTGCTTGAGTTGTTTCAGTCGCGCATTGCGGCTGGCCACGAGTTGCCAGTAGGCATTGGTGGCCGCCACGTAGCGCAGCTGTACGCCGTTGTCCTTCATCCGCGTAGCCCTTACCAGGTCTGTGACGAAGCCCTCCACCCGTCCGCGCTCCACGGCTGTGTCGCAGTCCATCTGCGCCGTGAAGTATTTCAGTCGTACACCGCCGTTGAGTGTGTCGTAGAGCTGGTGGTGCTGTGCCACGAAGAGGGGCAGGCAGTCCATCGTGGGCAAGACCGCCACCTTCAGTGCGGCAGAGTCCTTCCGCAGGGCTTCCTTCCGCTGCTGGCGGGTCAGCCTTTTCGTTTCCTTGTATGATTGTCCACAGGCTGCAAGCAGCACGGCGGCAACCGCCACGTATATCATTGTCTTCATATTCGGCGTCTTTTGCGTGCAAAAGTACGAATAAATTTTGTAACACCGAAAAAAAGCACTAACTTTGTGCCCGTTATGGCAAAGGACAGGACCGCTTACGTCTGCTCCAACTGTGGGCAGGAATCAGCCAAGTGGATTGGCAAGTGCCCCGCGTGCGGGCAATGGAACACGTTCAAGGAAATCCGCGTGGCGGACACGCGGCAGACGGCTGCCGTGGCCGCTGCCTCCGTGGGTCGCCAGTTGCGCAAGAACAAGACACTGACGCTGCGCGACATCCACGCCACGGACGACCCACGCATCGACCTGCACGACGAGGAGCTGAACCGCGTACTGGGCGGCGGTCTCGTGCCCGGCAGCATCGTGCTGTTGGGCGGTGAACCCGGCATCGGTAAGTCGACGCTCTCGCTGCAGACCATGCTGCGTCTGACCGACCGCCGCGTGCTCTACGTCAGCGGTGAGGAGAGTGCCCACCAGTTGAAGATGCGTGCCGAACGTATCCCACACGAGGAGAGCGACAATTTCCTGATTCTCTGCGAGAACTCCTTAGAGGCCATCTTCGAGCACATCCGCGATGTACAGCCCGAAGTGGTCATCATCGACTCCATCCAGACCATCTCCACCGACGAGGTGGAGAGTTCCGCAGGCAGCATCACGCAGGTGCGCGAGTGTGCCTCGTCGCTGCTGCGCTTCGCTAAGACCAGCAGTGTGCCCGTCATCCTCATCGGCCACATCACGAAGGAAGGCACGCTGGCCGGTCCAAAGATCCTGGAGCACATCGTCGACACGGTCATCCAGTTCGAGGGCGACCAACACTATATGTACCGCATCCTGCGCAGCATCAAGAACCGCTTCGGCAGCACCAGCGAGCTGGGCATCTACGAGATGCAGCAGACGGGACTGCGCCAGGTCTCCAACCCCTCGGAGCTGTTGCTCACCGAGAACCACGACGGCCTGTCGGGCGTGGCCATCTCATCGGCCATCGAGGGCGTGCGCCCGTTCCTGGTCGAGACGCAGGCCTTAGTGTCGTCGGCAGCCTACGGCACACCACAGCGTTCCGCCACGGGTTTCGACCAGCGGCGGTTGAACATGCTGCTGGCCGTGCTGGAGAAGCGCGTGGGCTTCAAGCTGATGCAGAAAGACGTGTTTCTGAACATCGCCGGCGGACTCCGTGTCACCGACATGGCTATGGATCTCTCCGTGATAGCCGCCGTGCTGAGCAGCAATGTCGACACGCCGATAGAGGAGGGCTGGTGCATGGCCGGCGAGGTCGGGCTGAGCGGTGAGGTGCGCCCCGTGGCGCGCATTGAGCAGCGCATCTCCGAGGCCGAGAAATTGGGATTCCAGCACATCATCATCCCTCGCTACAACCTCAGCGGTCTGAACCGCAAGAAGTTCAGCATCGAACTGGTGCCTGTGCGCAAAGTGGAGGAGGCACTGCGTGCCCTCTTCGGTTGAGCGTTGCCGCTGTGCCCCTTCCGACACTTTTTTTCACATCAAACATATTATGTACAAAACCCATTACAACCAGCGCAAGGCACTCCGTTTCCGCCATTTCTCGCGGAAGCGGTACGCCCTCTTTGCCTGTGTCGGACGGGTGGTGACCATCGGTGTGCTGAGCACGGCAACCCTGCAGTCCGCAAGTGCTGCCGTGACGCTCAAAAAGTCCGCCGATGGCGTAGCCACCGACTCCGTCCCGACCACCCGAGAGGCCCAGCTCGACGACATCGAGGTGACGGGCTCACGCGCTCCGCTTGCCAACGGGCAAGCCGCGAGAATGGTAACCGTACTGAGCCGCGACGAGATTCAAGCGGCACCGGTACACAGTATCAACGACCTTTTGAAGTACGCCGTTGCTGTCGACGTGCGCCAGCGCGGCCCCATCGGTGCACAGACCGATGTCGGCATCCGGGGCGGCACGCAGGAGCAGGTCACCATCCTACTCAACGGCATCAACATCTGCGACCCGCAGACCGGCCACAACGCGTTCGACTTCCCCGTGGACCTCAGTGAGATAGCGCGCATCGAGGTGCTCGAAGGCCCTGCCGGGCGCGTCTACGGCACATCGTCGCTGTCGGGAGCCATCAACATCGTGACCGTGACGGACAGCCTGTCCGGGGCTGATGTCCATGTGGAGGGTGGCTCCTTCGGCTATGGTGCTGCCGGTGGACGCGTCGTGCTGCGTCCCGATGGTGCACCGGTGACCTCCAGCCTCTCCGCCAGTCTGACACGCTCCGATGGCTACAGCCGTTCTGCAGCAGGACGGCAGAACAGCGACTATCAAGGCGGCAAGGCCTTCTATCGCGGACGGTACGACGGCGACCACATGACGCTCCATTGGCACGCCGGACTGAGCACCAAGGGCTACGGCTCCAACACGTTCTATAGTGCACGATACGACGAGCAGTATGAGCGCACCGTCAAGTGGTTCACCGCCCTGCAGGGCGAGATGCGCTGCGGAGCAGTTCATGTCCGTCCCTCGGTCTACTGGAACCGCAGCCAGGACCGCTTCGAACTGATTCGCGGCTCGGAGACGATCGTACCCTTCAACCACCACCGCACCGATGTGTTCGGGCTGAGCCTCAACAGCTGGTTTGACACACCGCTCGGACGGACGGCCTTCGGTGCCGAGTTCCGCAACGAAGACATCGTCAGCAGCACCTTAGGCGAGGCTCTCCCCTCCCCCAATGGTCACTACCGCTACGGACTGAACCGCAGCAACCTCAGCTTCCATCTGGAGCACAACATCCTGTGGCGGCGCTTCACGCTGTCGGCCGGCTTCGTGGCCTTCCGGAACACCTGGAACCAGATGCCCTTCACACTCTATCCCGGCGTGGATGCCAGCGTGCGACTGGGTAGCCACTGGAAGGTGTATGCCAGCTGCAACACGTCGCTGCGTATGCCGTCGTTCACCGAGCTGTACTACAGCGTAGGGGGACACAAGGCCGACAAATATCTCAAGCCCGAGGAGTTGTGTGCGCTGGAGGGCGGTGTCAAATACTACGCTGACGCGCTGACGGCACAGGCCAGCGTGTATCACCACCACAGCCGCAACCTCATCGACTGGGTGCTCGACCCCACCGCCGCAGACCCCGTGTGGGAGAGTGTCAACTTCACGCGCGTCAACGCCATCGGTGCCGAGTTGTCGGCACGCCTCGACCTTGAGCGCACCCTGCGACTGCCGCAGGCCTCCCTGTCCGTGGCCTATTGCTACAACCATCAGGACAAGGGCAACGAGCACGGACTGCAGACCCAGTCGAAGCTGGAATACCTGCGCCATAAGTTGACGGGCACACTCCAGATAGCTCCTGCCGCACACTGGCTGCTACTGGTCCACTACCGGCTGCAACGGCGCACCGGTACGTACCTCACCACCGACGGCACGACCCTGCCCTACCGCACCTACGACCTCGTTGACGCGCGACTGACGTGGAACAGGCCGACCTACAGTCTCTATGCACAGGTCAGCAACCTCTTCTCGCGCCACTACGTAGACTACGGCAACGTGGAGCAACCCGGTGCATGGGTAGTGGTCGGGGCACGGCTGCACCTCGAACTTTGAAAAAAACTAAAATTATCGGGTAAAACAAGCCTGTTGTTCCATCTTTTTTCGTAACTTTGCGTGCGGATTAAGAAAACAAGGAATCAACAAACCATAATTTTAACGCATTATGAAAATCAAAGATTACAACTTTGCCGGCAAGAAAGCCATTGTACGTGTAGACTTCAACGTGCCCCTCAAAGAGGGAAAAATCACTGACGACACCCGCATCCGCGGTGCTGTCCCCACCCTGAAGCTCATCCTCGACGAGGGCGGTGCACTCATCATCATGTCACACATGGGCAAGCCCAAAGGCAAGGTGAAGCCCGAGCTGTCCCTCGGACAAATCAAGGATGCCGTGGCCGCAGCCCTCGGCGTGGCCGAAGTGAAGTTCGCCCCCGACTGCGCCAAGGCTCAGGAGGCTGCCGCCGCCCTGAAGCCCGGTGAGGTGCTCCTGCTGGAGAACCTGCGCTACTATCCTGAAGAGGAAGGCAAACCCGTGGGCATCGACAAGGAAGACCCCGCCTACGACGAGGCCAAGAAGGCCATGAAGGCCAAGCAGAAGGAGTTTGCCAAGACGCTGGCCTCCTATGCCGACTGCTACGTGATGGATGCCTTCGGCACCGCTCACCGCAAGCACGCCTCCACGGCTGTCATCGCCGACTATTTCGATGCCAACAACAAGATGCTTGGTCTGCTCATGGAGAAGGAAGTGGCCGCTGTTGATGCCGTTCTCGGCAACATCAAGCGTCCCTTCGTGGCCATCATGGGCGGTTCGAAGGTGTCGTCGAAGATTGGCATCATTGAGAACCTGCTGGGCAAGGCCGACAAACTCATCCTCTGCGGCGGTATGACCTACACCTTCGCCAAGGCTCACGGCGGCGAGATTGGCCAGTCCATCGTGGAGCTGGATAAGCTTGATGTGGCCCTCAACGTGGAGAAGCTCGCCGCTGAGAAGGGCGTGGAGCTGGTGATGGCTCCCGATGCTGTCTGCTGCGACAACCTCGACTTCGCCACCATGACCGTCAAGCCCGGTTCTAAGATTGAGGTATATCCCTCCAATGCCATCCCTGCCAACATGGAAGGACTGGATGCTGGTCCCGAGGCTCAGAAGAAGTTTGCCGAGGCCATCAAGGGTGCCAAGACCATCCTGTGGAACGGTCCTGCTGGCGTGTTCGAGTGCGACGAGTTCACAGCCGGCTCCAAGGCCATCGGCGACGCCATTGCTGCCGCCACGGCCGAGGGTGCCTTCTCGCTCATCGGCGGTGGTGACTCGGTAGCCTGCTGCACCAAGTTCGGTCTGACGGACAAGGTGTCCTACATCTCCACCGGTGGTGGTGCATTGTTGGAAGCCATTGAGGGCAAGGTGCTGCCCGGCGTTGCCGCCATCCAGGGCGAGTAACAGGCTGTCACACCCTTTATCCTACGATACAGCCGGACGGGGCAAATGCCCTGCCCGGCTGTCTTTTGTTAGTATCCACAACGCTGAACATTAAATATTTGGTGTTATCGGAAAAATTGTGTACCTTTGCGAGCACAAACACAAAAAAGACACAAACAATATGGCAAGACTGATTAAACCTACGGCCTACAAGGCCCTGCTTGACACGAAGCATACCGAACAGGGCATCAAGCTCATCAAGGAATTTTTCCAGCAGAACCTCTCCACCGAGCTCCGACTACGCCGCGTGACGGCTCCGCTGTTCGTGCTGCAGGGACTCGGCATCAACGACGACCTCAACGGCGTGGAACGCGCCGTGTCGTTTCCCGTCAAAGACCTGGGTGACGCCCGCGCTGAAGTGGTTCATTCGCTGGCCAAGTGGAAACGACTCTCGCTGGCGGAGTACAAGATTCAGCCGGGCTTCGGCATCTATACGGACATGAACGCCATCCGCGCCGACGAAGAGCTGGACAACCTGCACTCGCTCTATGTAGACCAGTGGGACTGGGAGGCTGTCATCCTCAAGGAACAGCGCACCGTGGCCTACCTGAAGGACGTGGTGGAACGCATCTATGCGGCCATCCGCCGAACGGAATACCTGACGTGCGAGACCTACGACTGCATCGAGCCTTTCCTGCCAGAGAAGATTACCTTCATCCATGCCGAGGAGCTGCTGCAGATGTACCCCGACAAGTCGCCGAAGGAGCGCGAGGATGCCATCTGCGAGAAATATGGTGCGGTGTTCGTCATCGGTATCGGTGGTCGCCTCTCTAACGGCGAGAAACACGATGGACGCGCACCGGACTACGACGACTGGTCGACCATGGGCGAGAACGGCCTGGCGGGTCTGAATGGTGACATTCTGATTTGGTATCCTGTGTTGGGACGCTCTTTTGAGTTGTCGTCGATGGGTATCCGCGTAGACCGCGAGGCACTGCTTCGGCAGCTGAAACTGGAAGGAAAAGAAGACCGCGAGCAGCTCTACTTCCACCGCAAGTTGCTGCAGGGAGAGCTGCCGCTGAGCATCGGCGGCGGTATCGGGCAGAGCCGTCTCTGCATGGTGCTGCTCCACAAGGGGCACATCGGAGAGATACAGGCTTCGATATGGCCCGACGATATGCGCGAGGAGTGCAGGGCACTCGGTATGCCGCTGATATAATATAAGGTGCTAAGGCCGGACGGAGTGTCAGGCCAGTTCGAGGCTCAACAGTTCCCGCAGTTGTCCGACTGCGGGATTTTCTTTCTCCATCTCTTCGTACTGCTCACGCCGGGTGAGTGCCCGTTCCTGACTGACGGACTCCGTCTGGAGAATGTCGAGTGTGATTTGGCTGTTGTGTAGACACTGTTTCAGCGTGTTGACAATGCTACCCTTGATGGATTGCATCTGCTCCAGTGCCAAGGCGTTGTCCACCATGACCTCTACCTGTGGCATCTCCCGGATGACAGGTGTCATGTTCTTCATTCTGGTGGCCACAGCACTGAGTTGCTGCGGCATACGGTTGCACATAGCAAGCCATTCGCGCTGTAGGTCGTCCTCGGTGAAGTCCGCCTGTTCCTGTGCGGAGGCGGGAGCGGCGGTGCCGGGCAGCGGCTCCGCGATGGGGCGACCTTCAGCCGTTGACTGTTGACGAAGGATGTTCCAGGAGAAGCCTACGGCCGTCTTCAGCCGTGGACGCGCCATCGTGTTGTAAGCGGCAACGGGTGCCGTCTTTTGCGGTTCGGCTGTGACAGGTTTTAGATCTGCCACAGGCTGTGTTACGGCTGCAGAAGCAGCATGAGGGGATGATGCGGAAGCAGCAACCGAGGCCACCTGTTGAGCCTGCTTGGGTTGTTGCTGCTGCCGCACCGTGCGGTTGAACAGGGATTTCAGTCTTCTGGGCCTACGCCCACTGCCAGCCTCGTCAGCTGGCTGCGTCAGCTGTGCCACCTCAATGAGGGTCAACTCCACGAGCAAGCGTTTGTTGGACGACTGCCGGTAGTTGATGTCGCACTGGTTCATCAGCCGAAGCGCACTATACAGAAAGCGTAGGTCACAGCGTTTGGCCTGCTCCTGCAACCGCTCACGCTGCTGGTCGCTGACCTGCAGCAACGGCAACGTCTGTGGGTCTTTCGCCATCATCACGTTGCGCACGTGTTTGGCCAGTCCGCCTATCAGCAGTCCGCCATCGAAGCCCTTCGCGATGATGCGGTTGACGAGCAGCATGATGTCGCTCACCTTGTTGTCGATGGCAAAGTCCACCATATTATAATAATATTCGGTGTCGAGTACGTTGAGATCCTCTATCACCTTCTGGTAGGTGATATTGCCCTGACAGAACGAGGCGGCCTGGTCGAAGATGGACAGTGCGTCGCGCATTCCGCCATCGGCCTTCTCGGCAATCACCTCCAAGGCCTGCTCCTCATACTGGATGCCCTCCTTCTCCGCCACCGTCTTCAGGTGGGCAACGGTGCCCGGGACGGTCATGCGCTCGAAGTCGTAAATCTGGCAACGGCTGAGAATGGTGGGCAGAATCTTATGCTTCTCCGTGGTGGCCAGGATGAAGATGACGTGTGCAGGCGGTTCCTCCAGTGTCTTGAGGAACGCGTTGAAGGCCGCCGTTGAGAGCATGTGTACCTCGTCAATGATGAACACCTTATATTTGCCGACCTGCGGTGGGATGCGCGTCTGCTCCATGAGTGTCTTGATGTGCTCCACCGAGTTGTTAGAGGCAGCATCCAGTTCGAAGATGTTGAAGGAGCGTTGCTCAGCGAAGGCTTTACAGCTCTCGCACTGCCCGCAGGCCTCGCCGTCAGCGGTCGGCGACAGACAGTTGATGGCCTTGGCAAAGATGCGGGCGCAGGTAGTCTTCCCGACGCCACGCGGACCGCAGAACAGGTAGGCGTGAGCCAGTTTCCCGCTCTTCACGGCATTCTTCAGCGTGGTGGTCAGTGCCTGCTGTCCCACCACCGTGTCGAAGGTGGCAGGGCGGTACTTTCGTGCCGAAACAATATATTCATCCATATCATAAAAACGTTTTGTCCTGCAAAGGTACGATTAAGCGAGGGAAATGCCAAATTTATTTGAGCATTTCCGAGCGAAAGTACCTTCGCCACAGGCCAAAGGTAGTGCAAACCGAGAGAAATACAAAAAGAAAAATCCATTTTTCTTTTGTATTCTGCTCACTTAATCGTACCTTTGCCCCTTGATGAAACATCTGACACACCTTTTGGTGAGCCTCTTCCACCGCAAGTGGCTGAAATACGGCTTGGTAACGCTTGTCGCAGCGGTGCCACTGGTTTTTGTCGGCGAGAACAGTCTGTGGAACCTGCGCAGCAACAAGCAGCGCATCACGAAACTGAAGAAGGAAATCTGGCAGTACACCGAACGCTACGAAAACGCCCAGCAACAGCTCAAGCAACTGGACAGCGACCCCAACGCCATACGCCGGATAGCCCGCGAACGCTATTTTATGAAGGCTGACGACGAGGACATCTTCGTGCTGAGCGATGACCCACAGGAGACAAACCCCATTGACAAGAAAGATGAGACAATTAAGTAAAATAGAGAACTGGCTGCTCCTGATTGGAGGGCTGTTGATGGTAACCGGTGCTGGCGCAGCCCTGTTTATGCAGACGTGGGCGGCCTATGCCTTTGCCCCCGGTGCACTGCTGTATGCCGCCATGCAGATGCGGCAACGCTACGAAGGAACGAATTTTACGGTGCGCCGCCTGCGCCGTATCATGCTCATCAGCGATGTACTGTTTCTGCTGGCCGGACTGATGATGCTGGCCAATGGTTCCAATTTCCTCGGCCTTGACTTCCTCATCTATCTCCAGTATGTACACAACAACTGGATTGTGCTGGTGCTGCTGGCCGCCGTGCTGCAGCTCTACACCACCCACCGGATAGCCCACGAGCTGGAGAAGGAAGCGCAGCAGGAATTGAAAAAACTCTAAATAATTGCTCAAATATATTAAATTGTGCCAATTTATTCCCTGTTTTCGTACCATCGCAGTACTTTTGTAGTCGCAAACGAATAATGTCTATGAAGAAAACGCTATACATTCTTGCACTTGCGGCAGTCTGCGCTTCGTGTGCGGGTTCCTATCATGTGGAAGGCTCGTCGTCCATCTCCGCACTGGACGGCAGCAAGCTCTATCTGAAGACCATCAAGAACAGCGAGTTGAAGAGCATCGACTCCTGCGAGGTGATACACGGAGAGTTCCACTTCAACGGCACACTTGACAGCGTCCGTATGGCTACCCTTTATATGGGCGACGATGGCGTGATGCCCATCGTACTGGAACAGGGCGACATCATGGTGAAGATAGAGGCCGGACGGCAGACCGTCAGCGGCACGCCACTCAACGACACGCTCTACGTGTTTATTGAGAAGCACAACCGACTGGCCAACCAGATGAACGAGCTCTCGCACAAGCAGAGCCAGATGTTGCTTGAGGGCATTGACGAGGAAACCATCAACGAACAGCTCTCAACCGAGGCCGCACAGATAGCCAGCGACGAGGACAAACTCGTGACGCGCTTCATTGAGGATAATTTCGACAACGTACTGGGACCTGGCGTGTTCATGATGATAACCAGCCAGTACCGCTACCCCATCCTCACCCCACAGATTGAAGCCCTGATGACGAAAGCCACCCCGGCCTTCAAGAACGATCCCTACGTGAAGGACTACTACCAGACGGCACAAGAGAACGAGCAGCGCATGAACGGGTTGGAGGATGCTCCTGCACCCCAAACCGCGCCGACCACTCCTTCCGCTCCTGCTGCTCCGATTACACCAGCCGCTCCTACCACCACTGAAGAACCGTCAGCCGCAGCCGCTCCCGTACAGCCACAGGCTCCGCTGACCTCCGTGCCACAAAAGTAGCCCCTATGAAGACCCTCATATCCGGCGGCACCGTCGTCAACGAAGGGCGCGTCTTCCAGGCCGACATCATCGTCAGTGACGGACACATCCTCAACCTGACCGACCATCATCCCGAAGCATCGTGCGACCAACGCATCGATGCTTCGGGATGCTACGTACTGCCGGGAGTCATCGACAGCCACGTGCATTTCCGCGAACCCGGACTGACCGACAAGGCCGACATCGACAGTGAGAGTCGCGCAGCGGCAGCAGGCGGTGTGACCACGTTTTTCGATATGCCCAACACCGTGCCGCAGACCACTACCCCCGAAGCCCTCGCCGACAAGTTCCAGCGCGCCGCCCGGGAGAGCCACGTCAACTACAGCTTCTTCTACGGAGCCACCAACGACAACCGCGACACCTTCGACGCGCTCGACCCACACCAAATTCCAGGCATCAAGCTCTTCATGGGTTCCTCCACGGGAAATATGCTGGTAGACCAGCGCGAGGCACTGGAACGCATCTTCGCCGAGACACCGCTGCCCCTAATGGTTCACTGCGAGGACACACCCACCATTGCGCACAATATGGCCGAGGCACAACGCCTCTACGGTCCCGACCCGAAGGTGGCACACCATCCCGAGATACGCAGTGCCGAGGCCTGCTACAAGAGCACCAGTATGGCCGTCAATCTGGCCCGACAATACGGCACGCACCTCCACATCGCCCACCTCTCCACTGCACGCGAACTCACCCTCATAGACCCTGCGGCCTACCCCAACATCACCGCCGAGGCCACCGTGTCGCACCTGTATTTCTGTGACCGCGACTACAACGCCCTCGGCACGCGCATTAAGTGCAACCCCGCCATCAAGACCACCGGAGACCGCGATGCCCTGCAGCGGGCACTGACCGACGGACGCATCAGCACCGTCGCCACTGACCACGCCCCCCATCTGCTGAGCCAGAAAGAAGGCGGTTGCCAACGCGCCGCCAGCGGAATGCCTATGGTGCAGTTCTCACTGGTCACCATGCTCGAACTGGTCAGCCAAGGCGTACTGTCCCTTGAACGGCTGGTCGAGTTGATGTGTCACCAGCCCGCCCGCCTCTTCGGCGTGCGCCAGCGCGGTTTCCTGCGCCCTGGTTATCACGCCGACCTCGTGCTGGTACGCCCCGGCCACGCCTGGACCGTCACGCGCGAGTGCATTCAAAGCAAGTGCGGCTGGAGTCCTATGGAAGGCCACACCTATCTATGGAAGGTGGAGCGCACCCTCTGCAACGGCCATACGGTCTATGCCGATGGACAGGTGGACACGAACTACACAGGAGAAGCTGTCACATTCCGATGAAACTGACCTACGAGATAAGCGAGCTGGTGCCGTACATCAACTGGATTTATTTCCATTATGCCTGGCAACTGCACGATGCTGAAGCACAGCGGCGGCAGCGGCAGGATGCCGAAGCGGTGCTCTCGGAACTGGACGGACACTACCGTGTCTACGCGCTCTTTGAACTGCCGGAAGCCCACTCCGACGGCGATGACATCATCGCGGCTGGCCACCGCATCCCCCTACTCCGCCAACAGACCGCTCCCTTCCTGTGTCTCTCCGACTTTGTCCGTCCACAGGCATCGGGCACGACAGACCGCATCGGTCTCTTCGCCACCAGCGTTGACCACGGACTGGAACGCGACTTCGATGACGACCCTTATATGAAGATGATGGTGCAGCTGCTGGCCGACCGGTTGGCGGAGGCGGCCGCCGAGAAGCTCCACGAGTCCGTCAGGCGCACCTACTGGGGCTATGCACCCGACGAACAGTTGTCGATGGACGACCTCCATGCGGAGCACTTCACGGGCATCCGCCCTGCCATCGGCTATCCGTCGCTGCCCGACACCAGCGTCAACTTTATCCTGGACGAGATTCTCGACCTCAAGAAAATCGGCATCCGCCTCACCGAGAGCGGAGCGATGAAGCCCCATGCCAGTGTCAGCGGACTGATGATAGCCCTGCCCGAGGCCCACTATTTCTCCGTGGGGCGCATCGGCAGTGACCAGCTGGCCGACTATGCCCACCGGCGCGGACTGCCCTTGGAAGTTGTAAGAAAATTCCTGAATACAAACCTATGAAACCGATGAAAACCCTTTACCGCATCTACCAACTCTGCGTGGCGGTTCCCGTCACCGTTCTGATGACCATCTGGACGGCCTTCCTCGTGGGGGTCGGCTGCACGCTGGGCAACGGCCACTTCTGGGGCTACTGGCCCGGACGCTGGTGGGCCAGAGCCATCGCCCGCGCCTTCCTGTTGCCCATCCATGTGGAAGGACGCGAACACCTGGAACCCAACCAGTCATATGTCTTCGTGGCCAACCATCAGGGAGCCTTCGACATCTTCCTCATCTACGGCTACCTCGGCCGCAACTTCAAATGGATGATGAAATACCAGTTGGGACGCATCCCATTCGTGGGGTACGCCTGCCGGAAGTCGCACCAGATCTTCGTAGACAAGCGCGGACCCAGCCACGTGAAGGCCACCTACGAGAAGGCCCGCGAGACCCTGCGCAAGGGCAACTGCAGCGTGGTGGTGTTTCCCGAAGGCGCACGTACCTTCACCGGCCACATGGGGACGTTCAAGAAAGGGGCGTTCATGCTGGCCGATGAGTTGCAGCTGCCCGTCGTCCCCCTCACCATCAACGGCTCGTTCCGCGTCATGCCGCGCACCAAGGACTGGCACTTCGCCACTTGGCATCCACTCTCGCTCACCATCCACCAGCCCATCTATCCCGTAGGGCAAGGTAGCCAGAACATCCAGGCCACGATGCATCAGGCCTACGATGCCGTTATGTCGGCATTGGAACCCGAATACCGGGGCTACGTGGAGAACCCTGACCAGTAAAAAAGGCGGAGTGGTCAGACGCGCATCAGTGCCGCCATTACCATGTCGCTGACAAAGATGCCGTCGCGCGTCAGACGCAACCAGTCGCCCTGCTGCTCCAACAGTCCGCCGTCTAAAAACGGCTTCGCTTCCTTGAGGCAGAACTGTCGGCAGTCGCCATCCAGTGTGCTGAGGTTTATGCCCTCGCGTGTGCGTAAGGCCACGGTGATGCGGTCGTTGTAGCGCGTCATCCCATTGATGCGCTCCACCCCTTCCACGGGCAGTTGTCCGGCGGCGATGCTGTCTACGTAGCGGCGGATGTCGGCCACATTCCAGCTGCGTTCCTTCAGGTCGTAGGAGTGGGCGGCAGCCCCCAATCCGAGGTAGGGCACATCCTGCCAATAGCTGCTGTTGTGGCGTGAATAGCGTCCCGGTAGCGCAAAATTGCTGATCTCATAGTGCTCATAGCCAGCCTCAGCCATCCTGTCCATGAGCACGTCGTACATCCGTCTGGAACATTCCTCGTCCAGTTCCGTCACCTCCCCCTGCTGTCGCATCCGGTAGAGCGGCGTACCCTCCTCGTAGCTCAGCGCATAGGCCGAGAGGTGTTCCACACCGAGAGCGATGGCCGCACGGATGTCGCCGAGCCACTGCTCCACCGTCTGCTGTGGGAAACCATAGATGAGGTCAATGCTGATATTGTCGAAACCAGCGTGCCGCAGCAGGCTGACTGCCGTGCGCACCTGACCAGCGTTGTGGCGGCGACGGAGAAACCGCAGACGCCCATCGTCAAAGGTCTGCACACCCATGCTGACGCGGTTCACGCCGAGTTGCCTCATCGCCACCGCCCACTGCGCCGTCACATCGTCGGGGTTGCACTCGATGGTAATCTCCTGCGGCGCGACACGATACACCCTAAAGGCTGTGGAAAGAATCTGCTCCAGCTGCGCTGTGCTAAGCTGGCTGGGCGTTCCACCACCTAAATAGACCGTCGTCACCATCTCCTCCGAGGGGCGCATCTCCATCTCCCGACAGAGCGCATCCACATACTGCTGCCGCCATTCGAGCCTCACGGTCGAATAGAAGCCGCAGTAGATGCAGCGACTCGCACAAAAGGGGATATGTAGATACAGACCAGCCATCATTCAGTTTGTCAATACGTTTTCTACGTTTTATTTTCGTTTTACTAAAAATCCCTGCAACCTCGATTTGCAGGGATTCTTCGGTGTGATTCCGCAGGGATTCAAACCCTGGACCTTCAGAACCGGAATCTGACGCTCTATTCAGCTAAGCTACGGGGCCTTGTCGCTTTTAGCTTGGCAAAGGTAATAAAAAGATTCGGGATACGTGCTTGCTGCGGTTGGTGTTTTCACATTTGAAGTTCTTCGTCGTGACTTGACTATAACGGAAGCGGCTGCATTCCTCCGAGGAGGTGCAGCCGCTTTCTATCAATATGTCCCTAAACTTATATGCAGGAATGTAGAGTGGTGTGTTTCAACGCTTAGCCGGTGAGCGTGCTTAGACGGAGGCGGGCTGGTTGATGGTAATCGGGGTGCTGATGCCGTTGGACGTGAGGGTGAGTGTGGCGGTGCGTGTCTGCCCAGTCGTGTTGGCTTGGATGGTGAGGTTTATTTTCTCCTTCACGCTTGCCGTGAAGCCGGACGTCTTTTCGGGGGTAATCCAGTCGGCAGAGCTTGTGAGGGTGGCGTCGGCCGTGTAGACGGTGAATGTGACGTAGGTGGTTAGGGGATAGGACGACTTAGAAGACGTCAAGTTGAGGGAGAATGTGGGCATGGCGTCCGTCGACGTTGCCTTGTAGGGAGAGGGGTAGCTGATGTTGAGATAGGGCTGCTGGGTGACTATTGTGCTCACGGTGCCAATCTTGTCGTATGCGCTTACTACAGCGAGTTGGCTTTGACGCGTTTTGCCTGTGGTGTTAGTTTTGAAACGGAGGTCAAGTCGCATGCTGCCTACGTAGCCTGCGGGGATTGTCACGCTGAGGTTGTTTTTCTGTCCGTCCTGCAGACTGACGTCGAACCAGTCGGTCGTGTTGGTGAGCGTCCAAGAGTCGTAGCTGATGACGCGTGTGGAGTCGACGGTCTGGTCGGCATAGGCTACGATGCCGTCGGTGGTCACGGGGTAGAACTGCGTGCTGTGATACTCGTTGGTGGCTTCGCTGCAAGAGGTGAGTGCCAATGTAGCGGTGGCAACGGCAAGGATGATAGATTTGAGTTTCATATGCTTCTTTGTTGTTTACGTTTTGAGTAGCTTCTCTACACATAGTAAACGCGCTGGGGGCGGAAATCTTGCTTGGTGGGTAGAAAAAGTTGAAGAGTTAAGTTAGTACCACTCCACGTTGGTAGAGTAGGAACTGCGTTTGTCCCACTTGAGGGCGTCGGCGAGTTCGGACGCTGTGGCGCGGAAGGTGAAGTTGAACGAAGTGTAGGGCTTGAGCACTACGGAGGCCGACATCTCGAAGCAGTGGAGGTCGCGCGAGAGCGACATGGTGGTCATGGAGAGTTTGTGCTGGTTGAAGTCGTAGCCGGAGGAGAAGGTGATGTTCCATCCGTCAGCAATGCGCACGTAGCCCGAAGCGTTGAGCGTTTGGGTGAAGGAGTATGGGTAGCGCATGCGGCGCACGTTGATTTGTCGTGAGCGGTCTTCCGCCATGGTCACGCCGTACGACAGCGTGAGCGACCAGGGCATGGAGAATGTCAGATAACCGTCCTCGTCGACCTTAGCCTTTTCCTTGCTCTTCTTCTTGGGACGGGCATCGCGTGTGGCAAGCAGGTCGGGGTCTATGTTGGCATCTTCGAGATCCGTTTCGTCGTTGGTGTTGTCGGTTGAGGGCTTGTCGTCGCTTTTTCTGCCGTGGAGTTTGTCCATGAGTTTGCTCCACGTTTGGTTGTTGAACGTGTAGGAGAGGTTCTGCGACATACCCTGGAAACGTCCGAAGCGTCCGTAGCTCCACTCCGTGCGGTCGGAGGTGACCACTTGTCCCTGTTCGTTGAACTTGTAGGCGTATGTGGCAAACACGGCGTTGAGCGAGAAGGTGTAGCTTTTGGTAAGTTTCAGGCGCAGACGGGTGGAGAGGTTACTCCAAGGCTGCGTCTTAGCCGCAAGGTTGTACGACATGGAGGCGGAGAGTTCGTCGATGAGCGATATTTTGCGCACGCCGGTGGTGTCGCGGTCCGACTTAACCTTCATCTCCAGGTTGTTCGACACGGAGAAGTTTATCAGTCCCTGCTTCGTGCCGGAGGGGTAACTGTAAAGTCCGCCAGAGTAGGGCGAGTAGCGCACGTCGGTCACGTTGCCCTGAGCGTCAATCTTGTCGTAGTGCTTGACGTAGCCGTAGCGCGAGGTGGTGAAGTCGGGCGCGTAGCTGAAACTTACGGACGGCTTGAACACGTGGCGAATGGCCATAATCTTGTCGCCGAAGAGTTTCTTCCAAGGTTTGTAGAAACCGTAGAGCGTGGTGTTGGCCGAGATGCCCACGTTCCAGTCGTAGAGGTTGTAGAAGCCGTAGGTCGTGTCGCAAATCTCCTGTTGCAGTTCGCGGTTCCATGAGCGGTCTATGCGGCTGGCGTACATGATGTCGCGGAAGGAGAAGGAGGGCGAGATGTTGATGTATTTGAAGAGCTGGAACGTAGCGTCGATGGGTATGCGGTGCTGCATACCGTTGCGCCAATCCTTGATGAGGTTCGACTTGAAGAGAAGGTTTTCCTTCGTGGTGATGCTGTTGCTGAGCTGTCCGGTGTAGGACATTCTTATCTTCTCGTACCAGCGTTCCTTACCCACCTGCTTTTTGCGGCGGAAGGGGTAGAAACTGTTGAGCGAGATGCTGAGGTCGGGGAGCGTGACGGCAATGGAGGAGTCGCGCATGTTTTGCGTGAGGTTGGTGGACCCCGATATGGTAAGACCTATGTTGGAGAACGTGTGGCTGAAGCTTACGGAGCTGGCACGTGTGCTCTGCGTGTAGGAGAGCGGGTTGTACATACTCGTGAGGTTCTTGCGCTCATAGTTTTCCGAGGCGAAGTTTACGCGGGCCGAAAACGTCGTGTTGGGACTTGCCTTAGAGTCCTTCGTGTGCGTCCACTGAATTTTGAGGCTCTTCGTCACGGAGTAGTCCGGCATGTTCTTCTCGCCCTCCACGGTGCGGAGAAAGCTGAAGTAGAGGTTGCCGTTGTAGCGGTAGCGCTTGCGGTAGTTCGTTTCGAGGCTGGCGCCCCACGAACCTTTGGTGTAAATCTCGCCGAGGAGTTTGAGGTCCATGTAGTCGCTCAGTGCGAGGTAGTAACCGCCGTCGCGCAGGTAGAAACCGCGACTCGTTTCGTCGCCGTAGGACGGCATGATGAAACCAGAGGAGTATTTCTTGTTGAACGGGAAAAAGCCGTAGGGAATGGCAAGGGGAAGGGGCACGTCCTCCACCACGAGGTAGGCGGGGCCGAAAATGGCCTCTTTGCCCGGACGTACTTTTGCGCGCGAGAGTTTCAAGTAGAAGTGGGGATGTTTGGCGTCGCACGTCGTGTATTTGGCGTGCTCCATGTAGAGCGTGCCGTCGTCGGTGCGCTTCGAACGTTCGCTGTTGAGAAAACCGTTGCCCTGCGTGGTGCTCACGTTGGAGATGAAACCCTTCTTGGTCTTGAAGTTGAAGGACATCTTCTCGCTCTCGTACTGGTCCGAACTCTGCTTGTAGACAGGTTTGCCTTCTTCAATGTAGGCACCGGTGGAGTCGCGGTCGCCCTCGGCGTGAACCAGGCTGCTGTCCATGTTCATGGTTATCTTAGCCGCGTCGAGTTGCATGTCGAGATACTTCACGTTGGCCTTTCCGTAGAGGTAGGCGAGTCCCGACTGCGCGTCGTAGACCATGGAGTCCTCGGCGGTGTATTCAACGGGCGAGTCGATGCCCGGTTTGCGGGGTTTCACGGTGTCGACGCTCGCGGAATCGGTCGTGAGTGTGTCGGCCAGGGCGCGGTGGCGCAGGGTGTCGGTGGCGGTAGTGTCGGTGGCGGTAGTGTCGGTGCGGACTGTGTCGGCGGCGGTGGGGTGGGGCAGTGCGGCGGAGTCTGCCACGGTGTCGGCCACGAGCAATGCGCTTCCGCTCGCAAAGGGGCGGAAGTCGGCACGGCTGGCGGTGAGGCACAGCACGGCACAGAGGGCGAATATGACGATGAACGAAGTTCTCAAAAGAAATGGCTTGTGGTAGGCTTTGTTGCGAAAGCCTGTGGGGGAGATATTTGTG
>CAVFBU010000036.1:0-830 GCA_963620725.1 Vescimonas coprocola | reverse complement strand
GGCTACGGAACACCATGTGGCAATTTATAGAATCACCCTATTATTGTCCCTCAAACATTTTGGCCCAGCGTAGAAAAATCTTTACGCCTTCTTCTCCGAACTTCTCGAGGCTGCGCGCGGTCTGTTCTACGGTGCGCTCGCGTTCGGGATGGCTTTTTGAGTAAAATTTGTCGGCGTAGCATACCAGTTGCTCTTCCAGCGTTTCGGGGCGGTAGTCGCCTTCGGGAAGTGGTAGGTGCTGCTCGCGAATGTTTTCGGGTGTGAGTCCGGTGCCAGTGTGGCGTTCGCAGATGCGTGCCATGTTTTCCAGTCCTTCGCGGCGCATGAGTTGTGCGCCGAGGTATCCGTGGAGCAGGTAGGGCTGCGTGCCGTGGCAGTGGATGGAGGGTGCGTCGGTGAGGAATATGCCGATGTCGTGGAGCATGGCTCCGTGTTCCACCGTTTGGCGGTTGAGGTTCATCTCGGGGTGGTTGTCAACCACGGCGAGCGCGCGTTTGCACACCTGCCGGCTGTGGTGGAGCAACAGGCGTCGAAGGTCGTTGTCCTCAGGGTAGTACTTGAAAATGATTTCAAGAGGATTCATGAATACACAATTTGGGCGCAAAGTTACTGCCTAATGGGCAAATGAGCAAATGTGCAAAGGGACTTTGCAATGTGCAAATATGCAAATGTGCAAATGGGCTTCGCAATGTGCAAATATGCAAATGTGCAAATGTGCGAATGAGCTGCGCCGTCACGGACGGTTCTGCGTGCTTCGCCTCATAAAATACTTACGCGTACGCGCGCGTATACACCGAAGTTTGTGCAAGCTGCTGTCACCTGTCACCGGC
>CAVFBU010000035.1:0-22078 GCA_963620725.1 Vescimonas coprocola | reverse complement strand
ATTCCCTTGGAAAACACATTTCCCAGGAAAATGGATCGTTTTTCCCAGGAAAATGGATCGTTTTTCCTAGGAAAATAAATCCCGGCCCCGAGACCCCTCAAAAAAATAGGAGAAGAAATACCCTTAGTTTTTTTTACGAAGACAAACAATGCCTGCCAAGTCCTTTTCAAGTGCTTCCAGCCTCTGACGCTGCGCGTCGAAGGTACTTTCGCTCGGAAATGAAAAGAAAAACGAGCTTTTCTTTTGCATTTCGCTCGCTTATTCGTACCTCTGACGCTGCGCGTCGAAGGTACTCTCGCTCGGAAAAACTCAAATAAATTTGGTTTTTCCCTCGCTTATTCGTACCTTTGTCACCCGATATGTCCAACCGAACGATGAATGTGATACTGGGGGCGGCGGCCTTGATACTGGCTGCGCTGTGCCTGCTGAGCATCGCTGGACACTGACGAAACACTGACACTGAAATGACAGACACGATGCCCGACAACAGCAGAAAGACCCCGAACAGACGGCTCATCATCCGCGTGAGCCGTCAGTCCCTGTCGTTTTCCGTATCGGATGGCGACAGCGAAGAGATTTCCTTCCAGCCCTACACGCTGAAGAGTGGTATTTCGCTGTCGGCCAACCTGCGTGAGGCCTTCCGCAGCGAGGAGCTGTTGGCCGACGACTACCGCCACGTGCTGGTGTCGGTGGTCTCATCGACGCTGGTCGTCCCTGCCGGGCTGTTTCAGGAGGCGGAGAAGGAGACGCTGTTCCGCCACGCCTTTACGGGGTGCGAGCAGGACGATGTGCGCTTCACGGTGATGGACGACCTGAACTGCGTGGTGCTGTTTGCCGTCAACCGAAACGTGAGGAGCGTCATTGCCGACCACTATCCTGGGGCGCGCTATATGGCCGCCGTGGCTCCCGTGTGGCGACACCTGCACCAGCGGAGCTATCTGGGCGGACACGCCAAGCTGTACGGCTATTTCCACGACCGCCGGTTGGAGGTGTTCAGCTACGGGCAGAACCGCTTTAAGTTCTGCAACACCTTCGATGGGCGCGATGCGCACGATGCACTCTATTACCTATTGTACGTATGGAAGCAACTGGGTATGCAGGCCGACAGCGACGAGCTGTTCCTCGTGGGCGAGTTGCCGGAGGGACAGTGGCTCGTGGAGGAGGCGAAGAAATACGTGCAGCACGCCCACGTCATCCGTCCCTCCAGCGACTTCAACCGCGCTGCCGTGACGCAGATGGAGGGTATGCCTTATGACCTAATGACCTTATTCGTGAAGGGGAGATGAGAATCGTCACGGGACAGTACAAGGGGCGGCACTTCGACATTCCGCGCTCGTTTAAGGCGCGCCCTACCACGGACTTTGCCAAGGAGAACATCTTCAACGTGCTGACGCGCTACATCGACTTTGACGGGGCGACGGCACTCGACCTCTTCTCGGGCACGGGGAGCATCTCGCTCGAACTCGTGTCGAGGGGTTGTCGGCAGGTGGTCAGCGTGGAGGCAGACCGCGACCACCACCGCTTCATCCAAGAGTGTCTGAAGAAGTTGGACACGGACGTGTGCATCCCCATCCGGGGCGACGTGTTCCGCTTCGTCCGCTCGTGTCGGCAGCAGTATGACTTCATCTTTGCCGACCCGCCCTATGCGCTGAAGGAACTGCCGCAGATTCCCGACCTTGTGCTGCAGAAGGGTCTGCTGAAGGAGGAGGGCATCTTCGTCTTCGAGCACGGCAAGGACTACGACTTCTCCGCGCATCCGCAGTTTGTGGAGCACCGCCAGTACGGTAGCGTCA
Source organism: Vescimonas coprocola (assembly GCA_963620725.1). Taxonomy (GTDB): domain Bacteria; phylum Bacteroidota; class Bacteroidia; order Bacteroidales; family Bacteroidaceae; genus Prevotella. Next base: position 20,285 of record CAVFBU010000035.1, on the reverse strand, counting down.
ACTTCACGCTGTTCAGAGCAGTGGGGAAAACAGTCGGGTGAGGCTCTCCCACAGGCGCACGGCAAACGAGAGGTGCGTCCTCCGGCGAACCTCGCTCCACGCCACGGCCTGTTCCAGGTCGCACAGAAAAAGGTGCTTCATCTGCAGGGCAGTAGCCTCGTCGTAGATGAAGGCATTGGCCTCGAAATTATTCTCGAAAGAACGGAAGTCCACGTTGGTGGAGCCGCAGGTGGTGAGCGCATCGTCGCACACCAGCATCTTGGCGTGCAGGAAACCGCCGTCGTAGAGCCACACCTTCACGCCGGCCTCCTCCGCCTCGCGCAGATACGACCGCGACGCCCAGCTGGCCAGCCATGCATCGGCGCGGCGCGGACACAGCAGTCGCACGTCGACACCCGTCATGGCCACCGTCTTCAGGGCAAAGAGGACAGGGTCGTTGGGCATGAAATAGGGCGTTTCGATATAGACGTAGCGTTGGGCGGTCAGGATGATGCGCACGTAGCCCTGCATGATTTCGGGGTAGGGGGAGGTGGGCGCACTCGTCACCACCTGCAGCAGGCAGTTGTTCCGAGGACTGTCGGCCTCCTGCGGCGGATAGTAGCTGCGGTCGCTGATGAGTGTGCGGTCCACGAAATACCAGTCGACCAGGAAGGCGCGCTGGAGGGCGTAGACACCGCTGCCGGACAGGCGCAGCATGGTGTCGCGCCACGGCCGGCCGTGGATGCCCCGGGCGTAACGCTCTGCGATGTTCATACCACCGATGTAGCCCACGCGTCCGTCCACGACCACGATCTTGCGGTGGTTGCGGTAGTTGACCTTGCCCGTGAACGACGGGAAGCGGACGGGCAGGAAGGGGCACACGCTGACACCGGCCTCGCGCATCTCGTCGAAGAAACGGCTGGGCACGCGCCAACAGCCCACGTCGTCGTAGATGACGCGCACCGTCACACCCTCTCGCGCCTTCGCCATGAGGGCGGCGCGTACACGGCGACCGATGCTGTCGTCCTCGAAGATGTACATACAGAGGTGGATGTGGTGGTGGGCACGGCTGATGTCGTCCAACAGGCGGTCGAAGAAGGTGCTCCCCTCGGTGATGATGTCGATGCTGTTGTCCTTGAAGGGTAGGGAGAACGACTGGTTGACGAACAGGTCTACCAGCTGTCGGTGGCGTTCGGCCACGTGGAGGTTCTGCTGTCCGACGAACTCCAGCATAGAGTGTTTCGTCAACTGGTCCATTGACCGCTGGCTGATGGTTTTCTTGCGCCGGTAGTTGATGCCGAAGAAGAAATAGAAGAGTAGGCCGATGACGGGCAGGAAGAGGATGACCATCATCCAGGCCATGGTCTTGTCCGGCTGGCGGTTGTCCAGCAACACGTGTAGCATGGCGGCGATGTGGAGGGCGGCGACGGCGATGATACCCGTCACGGCCAGCACCGTCAGCGTCTGGTGGAACAAATCGGTAGCCATGGTCTTCTCGGTGTGTACGTGGTTTCTAACTGCGTCCTAACTGTCGCCCCAACTCGTGGTAGATTTTGCTGGTGTCCATATACGACTGCATCAGCAGGCGCGTCTGCTCCAGGTCGCCAGCCGACTCGCGGAGCTGGCGGTTGATGTCCTTCAGCCGTTCACCGATGATGATGTAGCGGTAGTCGAGCATGAGGTGCTGCACCTGCTGGCGCAGTGTCCGTTCGGTGTGTTTCATCTCGAAGCCGCGCCCCAACGGGTAGTTGTCGACGGCCAACAAGGTGGCCTCCCGACTGATGTCCACGTCGGGGTGGCGCGTGAAATAGGCTTCCGCACGGAAACCGGCCTCGGCCGAGTGTTCCACGGCTTCGCGCAGGATGGTGTTGTAGAGCGGATGGGCGAAGGCGAGACCGTCGCTGCTGAACTCGTAGTCGATGTATTGCGCCACATTCAGGCTGACGGTCTGGCCGTCTTCGGTCTCCAGGTTGTCGAAGATGACCTCCTCGCCGTGGCGCACCACCTGCTGGATTAGTAGCCGCTCCACCTCTGCCGTAGCACTCGTGGGGGGCGCACTGGCGGTGGACTCCGCTGTGGACTCCACGGCAGCCTCCGTCGGGGCTTCCTCCGCAGCCGTTTCCTCCTGTGGGGCGGTGGCCTGTCGCTCGCGCCCTTCGGCCACGTATTTGTTGGTCTGCGCAATCAGCGTCCGCTCCTCCACGCCGAGACGTTGCGAGCAGTCGGTCAAGTAGGTGGAGCGCACGATAGGGTCGGGGATGACGCTGACCGAGCGCACGATGGAGTTGATGGCCTCGGCGCGTTTCAGTGGGTCGCGCACACCCTTCAGCAGCAGGTCGGTCTTGAACTGTATGAAGTCGGTCTGGTGGTCGTCGATGTACTGGCGGAACTCCTCCGCCGTGTGCTTCCGCGAGAACGAGTCGGGGTCGTCACCGTCGGGCAGCAGCAGCACCTTCACGTTCATACCCTCCTGCAACAGCATATCGGTGCCGCGCAGGGCGGCGTGGATGCCCGCCGCGTCGCCATCGTAGAGCAGCACGATGTTCTGCGTGAAGCGGTGGAGCAGGCGTATCTGATAGACGGAGAGCGCCGTGCCCGAGTTGGCCACCACGTTCTCCAGTCCGCACTGGTGCATGGCAATCACGTCGGTGTAGCCCTCCACCATGTAGACGCAGTCGCACTTGACGATGGCCTTCTTGGCCTGGAAGATGCCGTAGAGCTCGCGCTCCTTGTGGTAGATGTCGGAGTCGGGCGAGTTGACGTATTTCTGCTGCACACCCTTGGTGGCGGTGTCGAGCTTGCGGCCACCGAAGGCCACCACCTTGCCGCTGACGTTAAACCAGGGGAAGATGGCGCGTCCGGCAAAGCGGTCGTAGGTGCCGCGCTCGCCCTGGCAGCAGAGTCCCGTCTTGACCAGGTACTCCTCCTTGTAGCCCTTGCGCAGGGCTTCCTTGAGCAGTGCGTCGCGTCGGGTGAGGGCGAAGCCCAGCCGGAACTTGGCGATGATGTCGTCGCGGATGCCCCGGCTCCGGAAATACTGCTTGCCGATGGCCTGTCCGTCCACGTCGTTCTGCAGAATCTGGTGGAAATACTGACACGCCCACTCGTTGACGATGAACATCGACTCGCGGTCGCCCTGTTCCTTCTGCTCCTCGGCAGAAAGCTCGCGCTCCTGTATCTCGATGTTGTATTTCTTGGCCAGCCAGCGCAGTGCCTCGGGATAGGTGATTTGCTCGTGCTTCATCAGGAAGTTGACGGCATTGCCGCCCTCGCCGCAGGCGAAGCAGTGGCAGATCTGTTTCGATGGCGACACCATGAACGACGGGGTCTTGTCGTCGTGGAACGGACACAATCCCTTGTAGTTAACTCCCGCCTTGCGCAAGCTAACGAACTCGCCCACCACATCCACGATGTTGGTGGCGTCCATAATCCGGTCAATGGTCGCTCGGTCTATCATCGCTTGGAAGCGCGAAGTTACGAAGAAAAGCGCAAAGTACAAAACAAAAGTGCGGTTATTTCCGATTTTATTTGGCTACCTGCCCAAAAAAGACTACCTTTGCACCGAATTTCGAACATTCAACAAATCAGAATAATATGGCTTTAAAGATTGTTGTTCTGGCCAAGCAAGTGCCAGACACCCGGAATGTGGGCAAGGATGCCATGACCGCAGAAGGCACTGTGAACCGTGCCGCCTTGCCTGCCATCTTCAATCCTGAAGATTTGAACGCCCTGGAGCAGGCCCTCCGCCTGAAGGAGCAGCATCCAGGCTCGACAGTAGGAATCCTCACGATGGGTCCGCCGCGTGCAGGAGAAATCGTGCGCCAGGGACTGTACCGTGGCGCGGACACGGGGTGGGTATTGACCGACCGCCTCTTCGCTGGTGCCGACACACTGGCCACCTCCTATGCGCTGGCCACGGCCATCCGTAAGATTGGTGACGTGGACATCGTGCTCGGCGGTCGCCAAGCCATCGACGGCGACACCGCACAGGTGGGTCCGCAGGTGGCTCAGAAACTGGGTCTCAACCAGGTGACCTATGCCGAGGAAATCCTCAAGGTGGAGGACGGCAAGGCCACCATCCGCCGCATCATCGATGGCGGCGTGGAGACCGTGGAGGCTCCCCTGCCCGTGGTCATCACCGTCAACGGCAGTGCTGCGCCCTGCCGTCCGCAGAACGCCAAGCTGGTGATGAAGTACAAGCGCGCCACCTGCCCGCTGGAGCGTCCGCAGGAGGGAACGCCCTACGACCACCTCTACGCAGAACGCCCCTACCTGAACCTCAACCAGTGGGGCGTGGCTGATGTCGATGGCGACGTGGAGCAGTGTGGACTGTCTGGCTCGCCCACCAAGGTGAAGGCCGTGAAGAACATCGTGTTCCAGGCCAAGGAGTCGAAGACACTGACGGCCTCCGATGCCGACATCGAGGGAATGGTTAAGGAATTGTTGGACGAAAAGATTATTGGATAAACGAGATGAATAATGTATTTGTATATGTTGAGATAGAAGGTACGCAGGTACAGGAAGTATCTCAGGAGTTGCTGACCAAGGGTCGCAAACTCGCCAATGAGCTGGGTGTCGAGCTTCATGCTGTGGTGGCAGGTACTGCCGTCAAGGGCAAGGTGGAGGAGCAGATTCTCCCATACGGAGTCGACAAGCTGTTTGTGTTCGATGGTGAAGGGCTGTTCCCCTACACCTCGGCTCCCCACACCGACATCATGGTCAACCTCTTCAAGGAGGAGCAGCCGCAGATTTGTCTGATGGGTGCTACCGTCATCGGGCGCGACCTCGGGCCGCGTGTGTCGTCGTCGCTGACCAGTGGACTGACGGCCGACTGCACCGAACTGGAAATCGGTTCGTACGAGGACAAGAAGTCGGGCAAGACCTTCGACCACCTGCTCTATCAGATTCGTCCGGCCTTCGGTGGAAACATCGTGGCCACCATCGTCAACCCGGAACACCGGCCGCAGATGGCTACGGTGCGCAGCGGTGTGATGCAGAAGGCCGTCTATGAAGGACAGGCCAAGGGTGAGGTGGTCTACCCAGAGGTGTCGAAATACGTGTCGCCGGAGGCTTTCGTTGTCAAGGTGCTCGACCATCATGTTGAGGCCGCCAAGCACAACCTCAAGGGTGCGCCCATCGTGGTGGCTGGTGGCTACGGCGTAGGCTCGAAGGAGGGCTTCGACCAGCTCTTCCAACTGGCTAAGGTGCTCCACGGCGAGGTGGGCGGCTCCCGTGCTGCCGTTGACGCTGGATGGATTGACCACGACCGGCAGATTGGACAGACGGGTGTCACCGTCCACCCCAAGGTGTACATTGCCTGCGGTATCAGCGGACAGATTCAGCACATCGCTGGTATGCAGGACTCTGGTATCATCATCAGCGTCAACAGCGACCCTGACGCACCCATCAACAAGATTGCCGACTACGTCATCGTAGGAACCGTGGAGGAGGTCGTTCCGAAACTCATCAAGTATTACAAGCAAAATTCGAAATAACATGGCTAACTATTATAGCGATCATCCCGAAATCGCGTTCCACCTCAACCACCCGTTGATGGAGCGCATCGTAGAACTCAAGGAGAAAAACTACGAAGACAAAGACCAGTTCGAGGACGCACCCGTTGACTACAACGATGCCATCGAGAACTACAAGCAGATTCTCGACATCACGGGCGACGTGGCGGCCAACATCATCGAACCGAACTCCGAGAGCGTCGACCTGGAAGGGCCGCACCTGGAGAACGGACGTATGATATATGCCTCGAAGACATTCGAGAACCTGGATGCCACACGCAAGGCCGGGCTGCACGGCGTTTCCATGCCGCGCCGCTACGGCGGTCTCAACCTGCCCAACACGGTGTTCTCCATGCTCAGCGAGGTCATCTCGGCAGCTGACGCTGGTTTTCAGAACATCTGGAGTCTCCAGAGCTGTATCGACACGCTCTATGAGTTTGGCTCGGAGGAGCAGCGTCAGAAGTACATTCCGCGCGTCTGCGCCGGTGAGACCATGTCTATGGACTTGACCGAGCCAGATGCTGGCAGTGACCTGCAGCGCGTGATGCTCAAGGCCACCTACGACGAGAAGGAGGACTGCTGGCGACTGAACGGCGTGAAGCGTTTCATCACCAACGGCGACTCGGACATCCACCTCGTGCTGGCTCGTTCGGAAGAGGGCACGAAGGACGGACGCGGCCTGTCTATGTTCATCTACGACAAGAACCAGGGTGGTGTTGACGTGCGCCACATCGAGCATAAGCTCGGCATCCACGGCTCACCCACCTGCGAGCTGACGTACAAGAACGCCAAGGCTGAGCTGTGCGGTAGCACACGTCTCGGACTGATTAAGTACGTGATGGCACTGATGAACGGTGCGCGTCTCGGCATTGCCGCGCAGAGTGTCGGCGTGGAACAGGAAGCCTACAACGAAGGACTGGCCTACGCCAAGGAGCGCGCCCAGTTCGGTGAGAAAATCATTAACTTCCCGGCTGTCTACGATATGCTCTCGCGCATGAAGGCCAAACTGGACGCCGGACGCTCCCTGCTCTACCAGACCGCCCGCTATGTGGATATCTACAAGGCTCTGGAGGACATCGAGCGCGACCGCAAACTCACGCCCGAGGAGAAGCAGGAGATGAAGAAATACCAGCGGTTGGCTGATGCCTTCACACCGATGGCCAAGGGAATGAACTCAGAATACGCCAACCAGAACGCCTATGATGCTATCAGCATCCACGGTGGTTCGGGCTTCATCATGGAGTACAAGAGTCAGCGGTTGTTCCGCGATGCACGCATCTTCTCCATCTACGAGGGAACGACCCAGCTGCAGGTGGTGGCCGCCATCCGCTACATCACCAATGGTACCATGCTCAAGAACATTCAGGACATGGCCACTGCCGAGGTGGCAGCGTCGCTCCAGCCGCTGAAGGCACGCGTGGAGAAGCTGATTCCCGTCTATGAGGCAGCACTCAACCGCGTGAAGGAACTGAACAGTCAAGAGGCTCACGACTTCCTGGCTCGCCGCCTCTACGATATGACCTGCGAAATCGTGATGTCGCTCCTCATCCTTGACGATGCTACCCGTGCTCCCGAACTCTTTGAGAAGTCGGCCAACGTCTATGTGCGTATGGCTGAGGAGGATGTGCTCGGAAAGGCAGCTTACATCCAGCATTTCCAAGTAGAAGACCTCGACAGCTTCCGTGCTGCCGAAGCACCTGCCGCAGAGTAAGGTTATAATATAATGTGTATGTTGGAGGCTGTAAATCGGTCTCCAACATCTTTTTTTGTCATGTTCCTGCCGTCAGGGTTGGCTCTCGCCTTCGACATATTCCGCCAAAAGCAGATGCTCGCCATCGTAGACGGCATAGGTGAATTGGTTAATCCAGTCGCCTAAAATCAGTAGGCGCGTGTGCCGCTCCAGTTTCATGTCCAACTCGATGTGTCGGTGGCCGAAGATGAAGAAGTCAATTTCGGGATGGTCGGTCATGTAGTCGCGTGCATAGCGCACGAGGTGCTCTTTTTCCTCGCCCTGAAAGACGGGCGGGTCGGTTTTTTTGTGGCGGATGTAGCTGTGTTTAGCCCACGCCATTCCGAACGCCATACCCCAACGGGGGTGCAGGGCGGAGAAGAGTCGCTGGCAGAGGTGGTTGTGGAACAGGGTACGGATGAACTTAAACGCCGGGTCTCTGTCGCCTAATCCGTCGCCGTGTGCCAAGAAGAACTCATGGCCGTAAATCTCAACGGTCTGTTCCCTCTTGTGCAGCGTCACGCCACACTCCCGTTCGAGATAGTCGTAGGCCCAGATGTCGTGGTTGCCCGTGAAGTAGTGCACCTCCACGCCCCTGTCGGTCAGCTCCGAGAGCTTGCCCAAGAAGCGCGTGTAACCGCGCGGCACGACGTAGCGGTACTCGTACCAAAAGTCAAACATATCGCCCAACAGGTAGACGGCAGCCGCCTTGTCCTTGATGGAGTCAAGGAAGCGCACCAGGCGCCGCTCCTGTGTCCGCTGGTGCGGCACAGCGAGCGACCCCAGGTGTGCATCCGATAGGAAATAGATATTCTTCATTCGCGTTGTTTAGTCGAATCCTAACTCCACGCGCGCCTCCTCACTCATCATGGACTGGTCCCACGCTGGTTCGAACACAAGGTTGACGTTGGCCGTCTTCACCCCTTCTACGCTCTCCAGTTTGGTGCGCACATCCTCCAGGATGAAGTCGGCGGCAGGACAGTTGGGAGCCGTGAACGTCATGTCGAGGTCCACCGCCCCATCGTCCTGCACGTCAATCTTGTAGATCATCCCTAAGTTATAGATGTCCACGGGAATCTCCGGGTCGTAGACGGTCTTCAGCACATCCACGATGCGCTCCTCGACCAGCGTCTTTTCTTCTTGCGTCATACCGAGTGTCAGAAGTCCATCTTGTCGAGCGTGTCCGAGAAGTCCTTCGGCTCGTTGTTCGGCTCGTGGTACTCCTCATTGCGCTGCGGACGCTCGGGGCGCGGACGGCGCTCACCACGGTCGGGACGCGGACGACGCTCACCACGATCGCGACGCTGCGGACGCTCCACGTAGCCCTCCGGCTTCTCGATGAGCACGCGGTGGGAGAGCTTGAACTTACCCGTCTTGGGGTCAATCTCCATCAGCTTCACCTGAATCTTGTCGCCCTCCTTAATACCGGCCTCTTCCACGGTCTCCAGACGCTTCCAGTCAATCTCGGAGATGTGGAGCAGTCCGTCCTTACCAGGCATAAACTCCACGAAGCAGCCGTAAGGCATGATGCTGCGCACCGTTCCTTCGTAGACCTCGCCCACCTCGGGGATGGCCACGATGGCGCGAATCTTGGCAATGGCCGAGTCGATGCTGTCCTTGTCGGGACCGCTCACCTGGATCTTGCCTACGCCGTCCTCCTCGTCAATGGTGATGGTCGTACCCGTGTCTTCCTGCATCTGCTGGATAATCTTTCCGCCCGGGCCAATCACGGCACCGATGAACTCCTTCGGAATCTCGAAGGCTACGATGCGCGGCACGTGCGGCTTCAGTTCGGGACGCGGCTCAGCGATGGTCTCCGTGATGCAGTTGAGGATGTGCTCACGGCCGGCCTTGGCCTGCATCAGCGCCTTCTCCAGAATCTCGAACGACAGTCCGTCGCACTTGATGTCCATCTGGGTGGCCGTCAGACCGTCCTTCGTACCGGTGGTCTTGAAGTCCATGTCGCCCAAGTGGTCCTCGTCGCCGAGGATGTCGCTCAGCACGGCATACTTGTCTTCACCGGGATTCTTAATCAGTCCCATGGCGATACCCGATACGGGCTTCTTCATGGGTACGCCAGCATCCATCAGTGCCAGTGTTCCTGCGCACACGGTAGCCATCGAAGAGGAACCGTTGGACTCCAGGATCTGGGACACGAGGCGCACAGTGTAGGGGAAGTCGGCAGGAATCTGTCCCTTCAGTCCGCGCCAGGCGAGGTGTCCGTGACCAATCTCGCGGCGGCCTACGCCACGCTGTGCCTTGGCCTCACCGGTGCAGAACGGTGGGAAGTTATAGTGGAGCAGGAAGCGCTGGTAGCTCTTGTCCAGTACGTCGTCCACGAGTTTCTCATCGAGCTTCGTGCCGAGCGTACAGGTGGTCAGCGACTGCGTCTCGCCGCGCGTGAAGATGGAACTTCCGTGAGGCATGGGCAGCGGCGACACCTCGCACCAGATGGGACGTATCTCGTCGGTCTTGCGGCCGTCAAGGCGGATACCCTCGTCGAGAATGCAGCGGCGCATAGCGTCGCGCTCCACGTCGTGGTAGTAGCGGTCCATCATCGCGTATTTCTCCTCCAGCTCGTCCTCCGTGAGGTCAGCGTGGGCAGCAGCATACTGCTCCTTGAAGTCGCTCAGAATCTTCTCGAAGGCCTCGGCACGGGCGTGCTTCTCCAGTGCCTGCTTCGTCACGTCGTAGGCCGGCTGGTACAGCTCCTTGTTCATCTGCTCGCGCAGTGCCTCGTCGTTGACTTCGTGGTCATACTCGCGCTTCTTGTCGGTGCCCAGTTCCTTACTCAGCTCCGTCTGCAGCTCGCACATCGGTTTGATGGCGGCCATGGCAGCTTTCAGTGCCCCGATCATGTCCTGCTCAGACACCTCTTTCATCTCGCCTTCCACCATCATGATGTTCTCGGCCGATGCACCGACCATGATGTCCATGTCAGCGTCCTTCATCTGCTCCGTGGTGGGGTTGATGACATACTCGCCGTCTACACGCGCCACGCGCACCTCACTGATGGGGCACTCGAAGGGGATATCCGAACATGCCAGTGCGGCAGAGGCAGCGAATCCGGCCAACGCGTCCGGCTGGTCGACACCGTCGGCACTCAGCAGCATGACATTGACAAAAACTTCAGCGTGATAGTTGGAGGGGAACAGCGGACGGAGCACACGATCCACCAGTCGACTGGTGAGAATCTCGTTGTCGCCGGCCTTGCCCTCGCGCTTGGTGAAGCCGCCGGGGAAACGCCCTGCTGCGGCATACTGCTCTCTGTAGTCCACCTGCAGAGGCATGAAATCTGTTCCGGGAACTGCATCTTTTGCGGCACAAACAGTGGCCAGAAGTACGGTGTTGTTCATGCGGAGCACAACGCTTCCGTCGGCCTGCTTTGCCACTTTCCCTGTTTCAATTGTGATGGTTCTTCCATCAGGCAACTGAATACTTTTCGTGATTACGTTCATCTTGTTTTCTTACATCTAAATAAATAAATCGTGCAAAGTTACCCATTTTCTCTGAAAACAGCAAATTTTGGAGCAGTGAATGCAGAGAAAAGCTCGCTTTTGCTCTGCTGAGTCGCGACAAAATAAGCTGAAAGCAAATTTATGGGCAGCGAATTAATCTTCGCTGCCCAGGAAATTTTTTTTCTCTGCCTAGAGAATTTTTTTTCTCTGCCTAGAAAGTTCTTGGGAGTTGGTCTGGCCGGTGTCCCGTTTTAGAGGTTGGGTGTGTCCCATGTCTTGGTCTTGGTGCAGGCCGTCGGTGTTGACAAACGAGCCACCCGGAGCAGGAAGTCGCCCTCCTCCAGTGTCCAGCGCCCGTCTGCCCCCACGAAGGCCAGTGCTTTAGCCGGCAACTGGAAGGTGACAGTCTTGGTTTCGCCTGGCTCCAGACTGACCTTGGTGAAGCAGCGCAGCCGCTTGTTGTCTGGTACGATGGAGGCCACGAGGTCGCTGGAATAGAGCAGTACCGCTTCCTTGCCAGCGCGGCTTCCCGTGTTCTTCACGTCGACGCTGACGGTCAGCACATCGTCCGCCGTGAAGTGCGCCTTGTCCACGCGGAGGTTGGCGTATTCAAAGGTGGTGTAGCTCAGGCCATAGCCAAAGGGCCACTGCAGCGACACCTTCGCATCGTAGTTGTAGGCTCCCGACATGGTACCCACCTCCTCGCTCACCTTATAGTCGTAGTTGGCCAGTGAGTTGATTTCCTTGGGATAGGTATAGGGCAGCTTGGCCGAGAAATTGGCATCGCCCGCCAACAGGTTGGCCAGCGCATCGCCCCCATAGTTGCCCGGCAGCAGGATGTCCACCACGGCATTGGCCAGCGGTTCGATGTCGGCGATGAGGCGCGGCCGTCCCTCGTTCAGGATGAGGACGATGGGCTTGCCCGTCTTGGCCAGTGCCTTCACGAGGTCGCGCTGGTTGTCCGAGAGCCAGAGGTCGTTGAGGTTGCCGGGTGTCTCGCAGTAGCTGTTCTCGCCGATGCAGGCGATGATGACATCCGCCTGACTGGCTGCCGCCACCGCCTTGTCAATCTGCGGAGCGTGCTCTTCCCAGTATTTCCCCTGTTCGTTGTAGGTCACGCCCTGTTCGAGGATGACGTTGTCCTTGCCGTATTTGTTGCAGAGTGCCTCATAGATGGTGTTGTACTGCTCGGCCAGGTCTTCGGCCTTCGACCCCTGCCACGTGTAGCTCCAGCCTCCGTTCAGACAGCGCATCTGGTTGGCATTGGGACCGGTGAGCAGAATCTTCTTGCCCTTGGCCAGTGGCAGGATGCCGTCGTTCTTCAGCAGCACCTCCGTCTCCTCGGCACTGCGGAGTGCCTGTTCGGCAAATGCCGCGCTCCCGAACTGCTCGTAGCCCTTTCCTCCCGTATTCGGTTCGTCGAAGAGTCCGATGCGGTATTTCAATCGCAGGATGCGCCGCACCGCATCGTCGATACGTGCCTGGCTGACCTTCCCCTCGTTGACCAGTTCCTTCAGCAGGATGCAGAACTCCACGCTGTAGGGATCCATCGACATATCGATGCCCGCATTGATGGCGATGCGGATGGCGTCCTTCTTGTCCTTAGCCACTCGCTCACGCGTGTAGAGGTTGTTGATGTCTGCCCAGTCGGTGACAATCATACCGTCCCAGTTCAGGTCCTCTTTCAGCCACTTCGTGAGGTATTCGTAACTGGCGTGTACGGGTACGCCGTTGATGCTGGAGGAGTTGACCATCACGGTGAGTGCACCGGCCTGGATGGCGGCCTTGAACGGTTCGAAATACTTCTCGCGCAGCATATTGGGGGCGAGGTAGGCCGGCGTGCGGTCCTTGCCCGTGAAAGGTGCGCCGTAGGCCAGGTAGTGTTTCAGACTGGTGGCCACGTTATATTTGCCGAGGTGGTTGGGGTCGCTGCCCTGGTAGCCGAGGATTTCGGCTTCCGCCATACGCGCATTGACGATGGGGTCTTCACCGAAGCTCTCCCAGATGCGCGACCAGCGCGGGTCGCGTCCTAAGTCTGTCACGGGGTTATACACCCACGGGCAGTTGGCGGCACGGCTTTCGTAAGCACAAATCTCCGCCCCTGTGCGCGCCAGCTCTGTGTTGAACGATGCGGCGAGGTTGATGGGCTGCGGAAACAGTGTCCCGCTCTGTACGTAGGTCACGCCGTGGTTGTTGTCCAGACCATACACGTCGGGAATACCGATATACTTCATCGACTTCTTCTGAATCAGCCGAATCCATTTCTGCCACTGCTCCACGGTGGCCGCGCGTGTGCCTGGGGCGTTGAGGATAGAACCCACCTTCCATTTCGAGAGGCAGGTGTCGAGCATGGTTTCATTGAGTTGCCACTGTCCCGACGCATTGTAGCTCCCCATGATGTCGAGGTTCAGTTCGAGCATCTGTCCGATTTTCTCGTCCAGCGTCATCTTGGCGAGTGTCTTCTCTACTTTGGCCTCCAGCTGTGCGTCGCGTGGAATGGCGGGTTGGGCGGTCTGTGCCGCTGCCCATGTGGAGCAACAGCAGACCAGTGCTAACAGGTAGTGTCTCATCATTGTGTTATCGTTTTATAGGGTTAGTATCAGTGGCCAACGGCGTTCGTTGTGCCTGCAAAGTTATAAAAAATGTGCGTATCCTGCAAGGAAAAACCCCGTTTTCTTGTACTGGTTTAGTCCAGCCGACCTTGTTCCCGATAGCTGTAGTAGTTGCCGTCGGTCACGATGATATGGTCGAGCAGATGGATGCGCATCGTCTGGCAGGCCTTGTTGACCAGTTGGGTGAGGCGGTCGTCATCCTTGCTCGGGTGGTTGTTGTTGCTCGGGTGGTTGTGGCAGAAGGCCACCACCGTGGCGTTTGCCAACAGGGCTTCTCTGAGGATGATGCGCACATCGACCGCTGTCTCGCTGATGCCGCCGTGGGAGAGGCGTACGGCCTTGATGAGGTTGCACCCTTGGTTCATCAGCAGTGCCCACGCCTCCTCCACGTCAAGGTCCTGCATCTTGGGGTGCATATAGTTGTAGATGGCTACGGCGGAATCCAGTTTCGGGCGCACCTCGGCTCGCTCCATCTGCCGTCGCTTGCCCAGTTCGCAGGCCGCCATGATGGTGACGGCCTTCGCCGGTCCTATGCCGTTGTAGGCCGTGAGTTGTGCGATGGAGCACTTGCCCAGCGTGTTGAGGTTGTTGTTGCAGTCGTTCAGTACCCGTTTCATGAGGTCTACGGCACTTTCCTGGGGAGAACCCGAGCCGACGAGGATGGCCAACAGCTCGGCATTGCTCAGTGATTCGGCACCGAGCCGCATGAGTTTTTCCCGCGGGCGGTCGTCTTCGGCCCATTGGTTGATGCTGAGCTTGTCCATACCGATGACTCCTTTGAATGGTTATTTATAGAAGGTTTTCTCGAAGGCGGCAAACTCGTCCTGTCCTTTGACGCAGCGTTTCCACCATGCCTCCAGAAAGCCGCAGCCGTAGCCCGTCAGTTGGATGAAGGCCGCAGGCACACTAAGCAGTCCCACCTTCAGGCTCCTGTTGGTGAGAGTCGATGCGGTGAGGATGAGGAGGGCATAGAGCAGGATGGGAATCCACGGTCCGAGGAAGAGCCACAGCCAGTCGCCCTCCGGCCGGTAGTGCATCAATACACGCCCTGCAGCACTGGCCACGACGAGCATGATGACCCCGACTGTGAACACCATAGGCAGCAGGTGTACGGCCTTGAGCGTGCCGGGGTGGCGTTTCGTCAGGTTGATGCGTGCGATACCGCTGTTGTAGACCTGACGGAAGAATTTGCGGAAATCGGTGCGGCGCTTATGCCACACCCACGCTTCGGGGAAGAGGCGCGTCCGATAGCCTGCCTCCACGATGCGGTAACTGAAGTCGAGGTCTTCACCAAAGCGCATCGCCGAGAAACCTCCCAACTGTTGGTAGACCTCGCGACGGATACCCATATTGAACGAGCGAGGATAAAAGCGGTCGAGCGTCTTCTTTCCGCCACGGATGCCTCCTGTGGTAAAGAAGCCCGTCATGGTGTAAGAGATGGCCTTCTGGATGTCGGTGAACGAGGTGTGGGAGGCATCGGGACCGCCAAAGGCATCAACCGGCCACTGAGCCAGTGCGCTGCTGACGGCCTTGAGGTAGCCCTCGGGCAACACCACGTCCGAGTCGAGCACGATGAGGTAGTCACCCGTGGCGCGCTCCGCCCCGTAGTTGCGGCTCGGACCCGGGCCGCTGTTCTCCTTATTATAATAATGCAAGTCAAGGATGCCTGCGTATTTCGCGCAGACATCCTTGCAGGGGTTTTGTGAACCGTCCTCGACAACGACCACCTCAAAGTCGGTCTCTGTCTGGGAACAAAGGCTCTCCAACAGCTCGCCGACCTCATCGGGGCGGTTGTAGACGGGGACGATGACGGAAAATTTCATTTACTCCTTGACGCGATTCAGGTAGCTGCCGTCGCGGGTGTCCACCTGTACGAGGTCGCCCTCGTCAACAAACAGGGGCACGCGAATCTCCACGCCCGTCTCCAGTGTGGCAGGCTTGGTGGCGTTGGTGGCGGTGTCGCCCTTGATGCCCGGCTCGGAATGCGTGATGCGAAGGTTGGTCTTCACGGGCATCTCGGCAAAGAGAATGGTGTTGGTGTCGGCATCGCTAACCACCTCAACGATGTCGCTCTCCTTCATGAAATCCACGCCCGTGATGAGGTCCTTGGCGATGGGAATCTGGTCGAATGTCTCTTGGTTCATGAAGATGTAGTCAGCCCCCTCTTGATAGAGGTACTGGTAGGGGCGACGCTCCACGCGCACATCCTCAAGTGCCTCACCGATGTTGAAGCGCTTCTCCAGTACGCGTCCGCTTACCACATCCTTCAGTGTGGTGCGCATGATGGTGTTTCCCTTGCCCGGCTTCACGTGCAGGAAATCGATGCAGAAATAGAGCTTCCCGTCCATGCGGATGCAGGTGCCCTTCTTGATGTCTTGTGATTTAATCATACTTGTTTATCTTGTAAAATTGTATATTCCCAATGGGTAAAACCGCTGAAAAGCGGTGCAAAGTTACGCAAAAAATATAAAAAAATGGTTTTTCTGCACTAAAAAACGCACAAAACTTGCGTATCTCGAAAATAATGCGTACTTTTGCAGCCCAGTTTGTGGACAAAAACAAAATAAAATACAGATAAGACAATGAAAAGAACATTTCAGCCTCACAATCGTCGTCGCGTGAACAAGCATGGTTTCCGCAAGCGTATGGCAAGCAAGAATGGTCGTCGCGTACTGGCTTCCCGCCGTGCCAAGGGCCGCAAGAAGTTGACCGTCTCTCACGAGCATCACGGCAAGTAAGCGGTGATTTCGGCAGACGACGAGACCAAGGATGTAGGGAGACGACCGGGTGTTGCCTCTCTTTTTTTTGTTTTTCCTTTGGCGGTGTGGATAATTCTTCGTACTTTTGCCTTCCGTTACATCTTAATAGGTATGCTATGAGTGTCAGGGACATCTTCCGTAAATTGTACAGCCCCTATCTGTGCTTCCACCTGCTGGCTATGGTGGCGGTGGTCGTTGTGTTGGTTGTGGGCGTGGGGGTAGGACTCAGTATCTACACCCGGCACGGTGTGGGCATACCCGTTCCCGATCTAAAGGGCATGGACTATGCCAAGGCCGAGCGGCTGCTCCGGCAGGATGGTCTCGCGGTTGTGGTAAGCGACTCGGGATATGTCAAGACCATGCCGGCCTACTGCGTTTTGGCACAAAACCCGGACTACGGCACGAAGGTCAAGGAAGGCCGCGTGGTGTATGTCACCATCAACGCATCATCGTCGCCCACCATCGAGATTCCTGACATCGTGGACAACTCCAGCTACCGGGAGGCCGAGGCGAGGCTCAAGTCGCTCGGCTTCAAGATTCAACCTGCCAAGATGGTGGAGGGCGAGAAGGACTGGGTCTATGGCATCCTCTGCCGTGGGCGGCGCGTGGGTAACGGTGAGCGCGTGTCCGTTGACCTCCCCCTCACGCTGATGGTGGGGAAGGGGACGAATGACGACCCGGACGAAGGGCTGGACGATATGGAAGTTGTGGACGGGGAGGACGGTGTTGGCTCCTACGGCGGTGTGGATGATTTTGAAGCGGTGCAACAGTAGAGGAATGGATACAATGGATTTCAGACAGACGGAAGCTGACGACGACTTGGACTTCGGGGCAGGCGAGGACGGAGCCTTGGAGGTATCGTCCGCCGATGGACTCTATGAGCATCTGCGCATGGAGGTAGATCCGGGGCAGGTGCCGTTGCGTATTGACAAATACATGGCCGAACACGTGCAGCACTCGTCGCGGAACCGCATCCAGCAGGCCGCAGATGCCGGTTTTATCCACGTCAACGGCACGCCCGTGAAGAGCAACTACAAGGTGCGCCCTGGCGATGTCATCACGCTGATGCTGGATCGGCCGCACCACGACACGACCATCGTGGGCGAGGACATCCCCCTCGACATCGTCTATGAAGACGACCAGTTGATGGTGGTCAACAAACCTGCGGGACTCGTTGTGCATCCCGGCTGTGGCAACTTCCACGGCACCTTGGTCAATGCCGTTGCGTGGCATCTCCGCGACACACCCTCCTACGACCCTAATGACCCCGCTGTGGGTCTCGTGCACCGCATCGATAAGGACACCAGCGGACTGCTCGTCGTGGCCAAGACACCGGAGGCCAAGACGGAGTTAGGTGCCCAGTTTTTCAACCACGACACGCATCGCAGCTACCATGCACTGGTATGGGGGAGCTTCAGTGAGGACAGCGGACGCATCGAGGGCAATATCGGGCGCGACCCGAAGGACCGGCTGCGCATGGCGGTGTTTCCACCAGGCAGTGACCAGGGCAAGACCGCGGTGACCCACTACCGCGTGTTGGAGCGTTTTGGCTATGTGACCCTCGTGGAGTGCCGCCTTGAGACAGGGCGCACGCACCAGATACGCGCACACATGAAGCACATTGGCCATCCCCTCTTCGGCGACGAACGATATGGTGGCATGGAGATGCTCCGTGGCGAGCGCACCGCATCCTACAAGGCGTATATCCAGAATTGCTTCAAGCTCTGTGGCCGACAGGCTCTGCACGCCCGCACGTTGGGCTTCGTACATCCCGTCACCGGGCAGCAGATGGACTTCACCTCGCCGTTGCCACCCGACATGGAGGCTCTCATCGGAAAATGGCGCAACTATATGAAAACGGAATAATGAACCACATCAAACAAATACACGTATGACGCAAAAAATGAAACGTGACATTGCCATCGTCTGTGGTGGCGACTCTTCGGAACACGATGTGTCACTGCGCTCGGCACAGGGACTCTTCTCGTTCTTTGATAAGACGCGATACAATGTTTATATCGTGGATGTCAAGGGACAGGACTGGAAGGTGGAACTTCCCGACGGCACCACGGCGCGGATTGACCGCAACGACTTCTCCTTCATCGAGAACGGGAAGGCGAAACATTTCGACTATGCCTATATCACCATCCATGGCACACCGGGGGAAAATGGCATCATGCAGGGCTATTTCGACCTTGTCGGTGTTCCGTACAGTACCAGTGGTGTGTTGGTGGAGGCAATGACATTTGATAAGTTCGTGCTCAACCAATATCTGCGCGGCTATGGGGTCAGCGTGGCCGACTCGCTGCTGATCCGTCAGGGCTATGAGCAACTGGTGAGCGATGAGGAGATTGAGGCGCGTATCGGGATGCCGTGTTTTGTGAAGCCGGCGGCCGACGGCTCGTCGTTCGGTGTGTCGAAGGTGAAGAACCGCGATCAGCTGGCACCAGCCATCCGCAAGGCTATGATGGAAAGCCCGGAGGTGATGGTGGAGCAGTATCTGGAGGGTACGGAGATCTCCATCGGCGTGTATAAGACGAAGGAGAAGTCGGTGGTGCTCCCTGCCACGGAGGTGGTTACCGCTAATGAGTTCTTCGACTACGATGCCAAGTACAACGGACAGGTACAGGAGATCACGCCAGCCCGTCTGCCAGACGATGTCACGCGACGGGTGAGGGAGATAACCAGCCATATCTACGACATCCTCCACTGCAACGGCATTATCCGCATTGACTATATCATTGCAGCCGGAGGGAAGATTTCCATGCTGGAGGTCAATACTACTCCGGGAATGACTGCCACCAGTTTCATCCCACAACAGGTGAAGGCGGCAGGACTCAATATGGGCGATGTGCTTACGGATATCGTTGAAAACCAATTCTAAAGCGACTTATGACCACTCCTTCCGAGTTTGACAGCATCCGCCCCTATGAGACTGGTGAGATGCGGCTGGCGTTTGACGAACTGCTCGCTGACAGGCAGTTCTCGGCCATCCTCCGTGGACTGTTGCCCTGGTTGCCGAAGGCGTTGCGGAACGCCCTGTTGCGGCTGACGTTTGTCGGTGTGACATCGCCGCTCGATTTCCAGAAGCGGTTCATGAAGCCTATCGTGCGCTACATCATCCGCAAACATACGGACGGGTGTACCTTCGATGGGCAGTGCCTGCCGCGTGACTTGAACCAACGCTACACCTTTGTCAGCAACCACCGCGACATTGTGCTTGACTCGGCCCTGCTCGATGTGCTGCTGCTGGATGCCGGCTACCCAACCACGGTGGAAATCGGCATCGGCGACAACCTGCTCATCTATCCTTGGATTCGTCGGCTGGTGCGCATGAACAAGGCATTTACGGTGCGCCGCGGACTGACCCCCAAGGAGATGCTGCACTCCAGTCAACTGATGAGTCGCTACATCCATTATGCCGTCACACAGAAAAAGGAGAATATCTGGATCGCACAGCGCGAAGGACGCGCCAAGGACTCGGACGACCGAACGCAGGATGCGGTGCTCAAGATGTTGGCCATGGGAGGTGACGGTACCTCGCTGGAGAACTTGAGACCGCTGAACATTGTGCCGTTGACCATCAGCTATGAGTTTGATCCGTGCGACTACCTAAAGGCGCAGGAGTTTCAACAGAAGCGCGACAATCCGGGTTTCAAGAAGAGTCGGCAGGACGACCTTGACAACATGAAGACAGGGATTTTCGGCTACAAGGGGCGCGTCCACTACCATTGTGCTGCACCAGTTAACACGTGGATAGACGAACTGGCAGGACTGCCACACAACGAACTGTTCCGGGAACTTAGCAGGCGCATGGATCGCCAGTTGCATGCAGGGTATATGCTGTTCCCGTGTAACTATATCGCGCTCGATGCGCTGGAACACTCCGACCGCCACGCAGACCATTATATGCCTGCGGACAAGGTGCGTTTTGAAGCCTATCTGTCCGGACAACTGGATAAGATACAGTTGCCCCACAAGGACGAGGCGTTCCTGCGCGAGCGGTTGCTGACCATGTATGCCAATCCCTTGCGCAACTACCTCAGTGCGACCCTGTCCACGGAGGAGTGAAACGGGTTCTCTCGCGCGTATATAAAAAGAAGGTATATGCACTATCTCCGTTGACCTACATCAATCAGTTAAAAAAAGTTTGGTAGGATATTAAATTTTCTTTTGGAAAAGTTTGTCAGTTCGCAGAAAAGTCGTACCTTTGCATCCGCTTTCACCAATTCGGG
>CAVFBU010000034.1:0-22158 GCA_963620725.1 Vescimonas coprocola | reverse complement strand
CCATGGCTACGGTAAGAAGATGTTGTATTCGTTTCATCCGTAATATTTTGTTTTATCATTCATCGTATCCAGGATTCTGCTCCAAAGAATAATTGGTACGTTGCCGTTCGGTCAAGGGAATGGGACGAACCTTGTAGTTCGCGTTCATGCCGGCCACGCCGCCTGCCTGGTTCAGCTGGACATATTCGTTATACTTATAGGCACGTTCGAACAGTTTGTCGCTTCTTTTCAAGTCCATCCATCTGTTGGATTCTCCAAAGAGTTCTCTACCCGACTCATCAAGGATAACGTCAAGGTCAACGTTGGTCAGTTCAGTGGCACCAACGCGCTTGCGGATGTCGTTTACTTGTAGCAGTGCGGAGTGACTGTCGCCAGACTTGAGAAAAGCCTCCGCGAGGAGCAGTTTGGTTTCCGCCGTACGGAATATATAGATTTCGCGCGCGCCGTAAGGATCTTCGCCATCGCTGATGCTTCCAGAATAGACCCCCTGTTCTGCAATGTACGGGTCATAGAACTTGTAGACCAGAGGCCATGCACAGTTCATGTTGCCGGCAGCAAACTGCGTGTGATACTCGTTTGGGTTGACGATGAGATAAACGGTAGGATGCTCGTTCATATAAGCCTTCTTCTCCTCTTCGTTCATGGCGGTTCGTGGGAAATAGATAATTTCATCTCCCGTAGTGAACGTGACGGTTTTGCCTGTCACTGCGTTTTCGGTTGTTCCTGATGTTCCAGCGAGGATATGGCGTTTCAGATAGGTCTCGCTGACTCGCTCGTCATTTTCTTCGAAACTATTGAACCATGCCAGTGTGGGCTGATAGGCATAGTCGTTGCGGTAGTAAGGTGCACCGCGGTGTGTATTCCCGGGAAACATATAGACATTGAAGTGGAAATGCTGATAGAGTCCGCTGCTGATGCTCTGCTCGCTGTTCGTGGTATAATCCCAAAGGTTGTTGGTTCCCTGGCCGAACCGGACGGCAAAGATTATCTCGCTGTTGCTCTCATTATAACTGCCACCTTCCTGTGCATTGAAAAGCTCGTCCCAACTGCTGACCATAGGGTGCAGACTGATGACATCCTTGAAATAGTTGATGGCATCGGTGACATCGCTTGATCCTGCAAAACTCTTGTAGCTGCGAGTAAGCAGAACCTTGCCCAGTAGATGCTCGGCAAAAGCCTTGTCAACACGCCCGAAATCGCTGGACGACAGAGTGGACGGCAACGTATTGATGGCAGTTTTGATGTCGCTGACAATCTGATTGTAGACTTCTTCTTCGGTGTTGCGTATAAATTCGTATGTGGGAGAATCCGATTCCTCAAGAACCAATGGTACACCGCCAAAAGTCTCAACAAGGTTGAAGTAGCAATAGGAGCGCAGTGCCAGCAATTCTGCGGTTCTCAGTGTCTTTGTACTTTCAGACAGGCTGAGTTCTTCGCCGCGTGTCATTGCGGTATTACATTTGTTGATGACATCATAATTCGCACACCAAAAATCATAGAATGCACCTTCTGACGAGCTGACATAATAGTAGTCCTGGATTCCGTTCTGTCCGTTAATCAGACCCTGGATGGAATAGTTGTCGGTACCATACCACATACAGTTGGTCTTTTGGCACAAGGGACGCATATACATATAGGCAGCATTCACCAGTTCCTCATACTGCGTCTCACCTGTTATATAATTCTTGTCTGTTACAGCCGAATAGTTAGTTTCATCCAAACTACAGGATGTCAACAGTAATGCGCTGCAGAGTGCAGCAATCTTTATATTCACTAATTTCATGTTTCAGTTCCTCCTTGGTTAGAATGTTAAGTTTAATCCGAGTTCCCACGACTTGGTCATAAAGTACATGGTGTCAGTACCATTGCTGGCCGCCTCAGGATCCAGTCCCTTATAGTCGGTGAAGACGAAGGGGTTTTGGCAAGATACGTATGCGTGAAGCTTGCTCAGACCTATCTTGCTGATAAAATTCTTGGGTGCATTATAGCCGAGCGTGATGTATCCTACTTTTACGAAGGAGGTCTTCTGCCAAAGCAAGGCGGTTATTTCCCCCGGATTGCTCAGTCCCGGCCGACACCATTCGATGTCATTGTCGTTCTGGTTCTCTTCAGACCAGTATTTCAGATTCAAGTGGGCGAACAGGTTGTTGTCGTCACGGGCAGTCGTCCAATGGAATTGGGAATAGCTCCATTGTCCTTGGCGGGTATAGACGTTGACAGCCAGACTCCAGTCTTTGTAGGAGAAGGTGTTCGTCAGACCGCCTGTCCATTTTGGATAGCGGGAGCCAAGAAACACTTTGTCGGCCGTTGTTGTTGTCCAGTCGCCACCATATCCGTCCGCCTCATACACTTTGATTGAGCCAGGGGCAAGTCCGAGCGAAAGGGCACGTTCGTAGCCTTCGTCACCCTGTTTCCAGTAGCCGACTTTCTTATAGTTCCACACCACACCCACGGACTGTCCAACGAACCATTCGTTGGCTTCATCACGTGTGGCTCCGCCGGCCAGTTCCTTGATTTCATTATGGTTTGCGGTGAAGTTGATATTCATATTCCAGTTGAAGTTCTTCGTGCGTACGGGCACAAGGGTGAGACCCACTTCCACGCCGTTGTTGTCGACGACTCCCACATTGTCCATCACTGAGGAGTAGCCCGTCATCTCTGAGAGCACACGGTTCATCAGGATGTTGTCAGTCCGGCGACGGTAATAGTCAACCGTTCCGTTGATACGGCCTTTGAGGAAAGAGAAATCAAGACCGAAGTTCCATTCTTTTGTGGTCTCCCAGGAGAGCAGGGCATTGGACAGGTTCTTGATGACGCTTGCAGTGGCATTGGAACCATAATTGTAGCTGTAGTTGATGATGTTCGACTGGGTAGAGTACGGCTCTACATTATTGTTGTTGCCAGACATACCGTAGCTGATTCTCAACTTTAGGTTGTCCACCCAGGAATATTTCTTCATGAAATCCTCTTCCACGATTCTCCATCCGAATGCCGCAGACGGGAAAAACTTCCAGCGGTGACCTGCAGCGAGGCGGGAAGAGCCGTCGTATCGCCCTGTTGCTGTAATCAGATAGCGTCCTTTGTAGGAATAGTTGGCGCGTGCGAAGTAGGAGAACCATTGGTCTTGAATATATTCAGATCCTACGACATCAGACAACGATTTGTTGGCTGCTGCAGCGAGATTATACCATTTGTACAGGTCTGTAGCAAAGTTCTTCACCTTTGTTGATATCGCGTCTTCCTTTGATTTCACCCACTCTGAACCAACCAATAGTCCCAAGTTGTGGTCACCCAAGGTCTTGTCTACATTCAGTGTGTTGGTCCACGTGTATTTGAGCGCGTTGGACGATTTTGTCTGTGCTGTTGCATTGGCCTGATTGCCCTTGCCGTTCTTCGACTGTGCCCCGTAATACATACCATACCGGTCGAAATAGGCATCTGGAGAGAATTGGGTCTTGAAGGTGATCCAGTCGGTCGGTTTCAGTTGCAGGTAAAAATTACCGAAAGTATGCAGTGCCAACGTTTCGGTGGTATTGTTCTTGACTTCTACAAGAGGATTGGAAACGTTGGAAAGGCCGTCATCCGGGAAGGTGCGCAGACTCCCATCTTCCTTATACATATCCGTGAGAGGATTCAGACGATAGGCTTGACGGATGGTTTCTGGACTGGTCTTCGTGTCGGTATAAGCGGTATAGATGCTCATTCCAATCTTGAGCTTGCTGTTGATTTCCTTGTCAACCGAGGTACTGAAATTGTATCTCTTGTAATTGTCAGTCCCCGTGATGCCGGCCTCGTCCGTATAGCCTACGCCGAACGAATAGACAAGTCCCTTGGAACTTCCGTAGACGCGGAGCGCATGGTTGTGGGAAACGGCAGTCTGCAACAGGGCATCTACCCAATCAACACTCTTGCCGGCCTGGTAGTTGCTGTAAGCCTGGGTGGTGAGTGCCTGTTCGTAGCTAGCGCGCTTGCCGTTATAGGTGTAGTCCTTCCAGTTGTTGCCCATATAGCGCTCCACCTTGTAGTCGGCATACTGGGAACCATTGAGCATTTCCGGAAGGTGTGTGGCAGAAGTGAAGCTCACGAATCCGTTGTATTCGACGTTGGTCTTGTCTTTGACAGCCGCCCCTTTCTTGGTAGTCACAATGACAACGCCATTGGCACCGCGTGACCCGTAGATAGCTGTAGAGGATGCGTCTTTAAGGACATCGATTCGCTCAATGTCGTCTGGAGCAATATCGTCCATACTGTCCATCATCATGCCGTCAATGACGTAAAGTGGTGAGTTGATGCCATTGGCATTTCCCGTACCGCTGTTGGCGATGGTGTTCTGTCCGCGAACCATAATGTTGAACCCGGAACCGGGGTTGTTGCCGTTGCGGGTTATGTCGACACCGGCAATGGTTCCTTGGAGGGCTGCTGCCGCACTCTGCTTGTGGGAGTCAACAATCTTTTCGGAGGTAACAGAGGTGAGGGAGCCGGTGAAGTCGCTCTTCTTGCTTACGCCGTAGCCCACCACAACCACCTCGTCCAGCAGCAGGTCGTCCTCCTTCATGGTAATGGATAGACGCGACTTGCCGGAAGTGGCAAAGTTCATGGTCTGAAAACCGACATACGAGATTTCCAGCATGGCATTGTCTGCCACGTTGCTCAGGGTAAAGTTGCCGTCGAAGTCCGTCACCGTAGCATTTTTGCCGCCGTTCTCTCTGATGGTGGCACCGATGATGGGTTCGCCCTTGGAGTCCACGATAGTGCCTGTAACGGTTTTCTTGCCACTGCTTGGCTTGTCGCTTTTGCTTTCTTGCTGGCGGGAAACGACAATGCTCTTTCCCTTAATTTCGTACGACACTTTCTGGTTTTTCAGGATTTGGCTGATGGCCTGATGGAGGTTTTTCGCATCAACACTGACCATTTTCCCGGTGTTGATGTCTCCGCCCTCATATACGAAAGCGTAGCCGCTCTTTTCCTTCAGTACGGTCATGGCTTGTTTTACCGTGACGTTGTTCAGTTTCAATTGCAAAGCTTGTGCAAAGGTTCCGACACAGAACATGAACGCCAAGCTAATTGCAAATAATTTCTTGTTATTCATTACTAATTGTTAAATAGGTTGTTTTAGATTTTGTTTTTGTTGTGTGTGTTGAAGAAAATGCCTAACTTTGCAGTCTTCACTGACACATTTTCGGTTTGTTGGAGACATTCGGGCAGAGAGACCTCGCACGTCTTTCTGCCTTTTTTCTCCCTTAGTTTGTAACTGCTCTGATGGTATTCATAGTTTTCGGTTTTTTGGTTAGTGATGTCAGTATAAGGTTACATGGTGTCCCTCTATCTTGTACTTGATTTTGTGTGTGGCGGAAAGCACGTCCAGCACTTCCCCGATGCTCTGTTCCTGGCGTACAAAACTGCCGTAGAAATGCAGGTCAAGCAATGCTCGGTTTTTGATGGTTACCTCTACATTGTAGCTGCGCTCAAGGTCTTTCGCGATGTCCGCCAGTGGCTCACCGTTGAAGATGAGATAGCCGCGAGTCCACTTGACGGTGTGAGCCACCTCGTAGTTCTCCACGTTGATTCTGCCGGTTTTCTTTTCCACCACTGCGCGTTGGTCAGGCTTTAGATAGACGGTCTCGCCCTTGGAATGAACCATGTCCAGTGCCACCCGACCTTCGGCCAGCGAGACAATGGCATCGGCATCGGAGGGGTAGTCGCGGAAATTGAACTTCGTGCCAAGTACGCTGACCCGAACCTCCTTCGACTCAACGCTGAACGGCAACCGCTCGTTGTGAGCTACCTCAAAGTAGCCCTCGCCCGATAGCATAACCGACCTGTTGATGGAACTGAAACCTTGTGAGTATGAAATCTTCGAGCCGGCATTGAGCCACACCTTCGTGCCGTCGGGCAGTGTCATTTGGGTGCGCGAGCCTTGCGGAGCCTCGACCACAATGTCGCCAAAGGTTGACGTTACATCGCTTTGCCCACCCTTGAACGAGAAGTAACCCACGGCAACGACAGCGGCAGCAGCGGCAGCGTAGCGCAGCCAGCCGAGGCGGTGCTTCACGGTCTTCGACCGCTGGTTCTTAATCCCAGCTGTCGAGCCGGCCACCCGTTGCTGGAAGACGGCGTAGGCTGTATCCTTGTCGTATTTGACCAACTCCTCTTCGCTGACGGCAGAGAACCAGATTTCCTCTTCAACGTGTCCTTTGTTGTCTGTCATTTTGCTTGCTTGTTATGAGTTTGACGATTAAAAAAGTGCTGAGGGTAGTCAGAACTCCATATTTTTTCTAAAATGTTCATGATATCTGTTCCAAGAGCACCAGCATCACGACCACCAGGAACTTGTCCAAATCTTTGTGGAGCAGTGTCAAAGCTCGTTTGATGTGGTATTTCACCGTGTTCACTGAGATGTGTAGCAACGCGGCGATTTCCTCATATTTCTTGTCCTCGAAGCGGCTCAGCTGGAATACGCGGCGGCTTTCCTCCGGCAACCGTTTGATGGCATTTATAATCTCGCCCTCAAGTTCCTTTTCAAGTAGTCGCCCCAAGGGATATTCATCTCCTTTTATGTGGTCAAGCATCGGAAAGTCCTGCATCCCGGACACTTCCCGTTGGCACTGCTGCGATTTCAGATAGTCCAAACACCGATGCTTCACGCAGGCCATTAGGTAGCTGCGGATTCCAGTCTTAATCTCCAGGTTCTCACGGATTTCCCACAGATGGAAGATGATGTCGCCCACGATGGTCTCGGCCAGAAATGCGTCATGGACATATTGTGCCGCCACGTGACACAGAATCCGGTAGTGATGGTCGTACAGAAACTTGTACGCCCACTCATTGCCCTCCCTCAGTTGCATCACGATAAGTTCTTCGGTTCTGTCCATATCGGGGTTTTCTGTGTTGTTGGTGCGGCAAAGGTACGACATTTTGATGAAACAACCAAGCACTTGTCACCAGTACGTGTTACATTTTCTTTTTCTCTGCCGAGCGGGAAAATTTTCTCTGCCGAGAGCGTACGTTTGTCTCGGTCTCCATCAGAAGCTGCCGATAAATAGGCAAGTGTCTTTCGATAGTGACTGCGTTACGATGGCTGAGTGACTGCGTTGCATGGGCTAAGTGACTGCATTCTGAGGGCTAAGTGGCTGCGTTCTGAGGGCTGAGTGACTGCAGGAGTGGTGACAGATGACACTTCTTCCACCCTATTTTCTAAGATTATATATAACATAAAAACAATTTTTTAATAGAAAAAAATTTTTCCTGCGCGTGCGTAAGGAGTTTATGAGAACAAGTGTCACCATGTGTCATCTGTCACCCTCTGCACCGATCGGGATGCTGTGTTGATGGGTCTTGACCTCTTCGCCAGGTTGCCACCTTCTTGAGAGGGTGGCTGGCTGCAGCTGCTTGCTGTTTTCCTTTCGTAGCGCGTCCAGGATGTTTTTAGAGTTGTCCGGCTTCTACCATCAGTACCACGCGCTCTGTGAGGCGGTCGACACCCTCTGGGTCGTATTCCTTTTTCAGGCTGGCACCGAACGCCCAAGCAAAAGCTTGATAGAAACCGGCGCGCAGAGGGCCGAGGAAGGCCTGAATCATGTTGTACGACGTGGAATGGCTCTCGCGGTAGATGAGTTTGATGAGCAGTTTGCCTTGGGAATAGGTCAGCTTCTTCATCTTCGGCTGATATTCCTTCCATACGCACTTCTCTACGAGTTTCATGTGAGCCTCCCGGGATTTCTTGTCGGGCAGTGTCTCCAGAAACTCTGCTGTCTCCATCATGACGGAACGGGCCTCCTTGGCCAGGGGCAGCACGCGCTTCACGTTGCGTACCAAGCGGTTGAAAGCAGCCTGCTGCTTCTTACTGCTGAAGGTAACGGGGGGATAGACATAGACGTTGTTCATCTCCATATACAGGACGCTGTCGCCTCCCTCCAGCACCTTTCCCACCTTGACCGTTGGCATGAAAGTAGGGCCGAATGGGTCATCGCCGGCCTTGTCCTCGGGAGTCGTGGTAGGTTGCTGGCCGAAGAGGGGCAGTGTCGCAAGTCCCGTCAGGAACAGTGCCAGCAGCCGTAACGTACCAGGTTTCATGGATTGCATCATAGTCTTTCCGTTTCGTGTGATTGCTGCAAAGGTACGAATAAGCGAGAAAAAAAACAAATAAATTTGGTGTTTCTCTCGCTTATTCGTACCTTTGCAAGACAATGACCTTATTTAGGAGAAACAAATAATAGAAGAGATGGTATACAATTTTAGAGACATTGAACAGAAATGGCAGAAGCGCTGGGTAGAGATGAAGACCTACCGCGTGACGGAAGACCCGACGAAAAAGAAATTCTACGTGCTCAACATGTTCCCCTATCCCTCCGGGGCAGGACTCCATGTAGGACACCCCTTGGGCTACATTGCCAGCGACATCTATGCCCGCTACAAACGGCAGCAGGGCTTCAACGTGCTGAACCCTATGGGGTATGATGCCTACGGACTGCCTGCTGAGCAGTATGCCATCCAGACTGGGCAGCACCCGGAGAAGACCACGACGGAGAACATTGCGCGCTACCGCCAGCAGCTGGACAAAATAGGATTCTCATTTGACTGGGAGCGCGAGGTGCGTACCTGCGATCCCGGCTACTACAAATGGACGCAGTGGGCCTTCCAACGGATGTTTAAGTCCTACTACAGCACATCGTCCCATAAGGCGCAGCCCACCATCAAGCTCATCGAGCACTTCGAACTGATGGGCACGAAGGACTGTGGGGCACTGGGCACCGAGGAACTGCACTTCACGGCTGCCGACTGGGCCTCGTTCTCCGAGAAGAAGAAACAGGAGGTGCTGATGAACTACCGCATCGCCTATCTGGCAGACACGATGGTGAACTGGTGTCCGAAGCTGGGCACGGTGCTGGCCAACGACGAAGTGGTGGATGGTGTCAGTGTGCGTGGCGGTCACCCCGTGGTGCAGAAGAAGATGCGCCAGTGGTGCCTGCGCGTATCGGCCTATGCCCAGCGGCTGCTCGACGGACTGGATACCATTGACTGGACCGACTCGCTGAAGGAGACGCAGCGCAACTGGATAGGACGCTCGGAAGGCACGGAGGTGGAGTTCCGCGTGGCCGACTCCGACAAGCACTTCACCATCTTCACCACCCGCGCCGACACGATGTTCGGCGTGACGTTCATGGTGCTGGCTCCCGAGTCAGACCTTGTGGCCGAGCTGACCACCGACAGCCAGAAGGCCGCTGTCAGCGAATATGTCGACTACGTGAAGAAGCGCACCGAGCGCGACCGCATCTCCGACAAGAAGGTGACGGGTGTGTTCTCCGGCTCCTATGCCATCAACCCGTTTACTGACGAGAAAATCCCCATCTGGATCTCGGAATACGTGCTGGCTGGATACGGCACGGGAGCCATCATGGCCGTGCCGGCACACGACTCGCGCGACTATGCCTTCGCCAAGCATTTCGGCCTACCCATCATCCCGCTGATAGAAGGGGCTGACGTGTCGGAACAAAGCTACGACGCCAAGGAGGGCATCGTCTGCAACTCCGCCTCGGAGAAGTTCAGTCTCAACGGACTGACCGTCAAGGAGGCCATTGCCGCCACGAAGAAATACGTGGAGGAGCAGGGACTGGGGCGCGTCAAGGTGAACTACCGCCTGCGCGATGCTATCTTCAGTCGCCAGCGCTACTGGGGTGAGCCGTTCCCCGTCTACTACAAGGACGACATGCCCTACATGATTCCGAAGGAGTGTCTGCCGCTGGAGCTGCCTGAGATTGACGAATACAAACCCACCGAGACTGGCGAGCCCCCGTTGGGACGCGCCAAGAAGTGGGCGTGGGACACCAAGAGCAACCAGGTGGTGGACAAGAGTCTCATCGACCACCAGACCGTATTCCCCTTGGAACTCAACACCATGCCGGGATTTGCCGGATCGTCAGCCTACTACCTGCGCTATATGGATCCCAAGAACGACAAGGCACTGGTGAACAAGGATATCGACGAATACTGGCGCAACGTAGACCTGTACGTGGGCGGCACGGAGCACGCCACCGGCCACCTCATCTACTCGCGCTTCTGGAACAAGTTCCTCTTCGACTCCGGCTACAGCTGCGAGGACGAGCCGTTCAAGAAGCTGGTGAACCAGGGCATGATACAGGGGCGCAGCAACTTCGTCTACCGCGTGAACGATGAGGGAGCGGACAAGGGCAAGTTTGTCAGTCTCAACCTCAAGGGCAACTACAAGGACGTGACACCGATACACGTGGATGTGAACATCGTGAGCAACGATATCCTCGACCAGGACGCCTTCCGCGCCTGGCGACCCGAATACGAGCACGCCGAGTTCATCCTCGAAGACGGCAAGTACGTCTGTGGCTGGGCCATTGAGAAGATGTCGAAGTCAATGTTCAACGTGGTGAACCCCGATATGATTGTGGAACGCTACGGAGCCGACACCCTGCGTCTCTACGAGATGTTCCTCGGCCCGGTAGAGCAGTCGAAGCCCTGGGACACCAACGGCATTGATGGTTGCCACCGCTTCCTCAAGAAGTTCTGGGCACTGTTCTACGGTAACGACCGCGACAACGCCGAGGGCACGCTGTTGGTAGACGATGCCGAGCCAACGAAGGAGCAGTTGAAGAGCGTACACAAGCTCATCAAGAAGGTGACGCAGGACATCGAAGCCTTCTCCTACAACACCTCCATCTCCGCCTTCATGATTTGTGTGGGCGAGCTGGCACAGCTGAAATGCCATAACCGTCAGTTGCTCCGCACCCTCGTCACCCTGCTCGCACCCTTCGCGCCCCACATCTGCGAAGAACTCTGGCACGCCCTGGGCGAGACGGGCAGCGTCTGCGATGCGCCGTGGCCCACGTGGAACGAGGACTATCTGGTGGAAGACACCGTGAAGTTAGGCGTGGCCTTCAACGGCAAGACGCGCTTTGACATGGCGTTTGCCGCCCAGGCCGACAACAAGACCATCGAGGAGACCGTGATGGCCGATGAACGCGCGGTGAAGTATATCGACAACCGGCAGGTGGTGAAGGTCATCATCGTGCCCGGCCGTATGGTGAACATCGTCTGCAAATAATTCTGGTGCACTATGACCATCAATCATAAAATGCTGTGGAACGAGGTGAAGGACTATTTCTTCATCACCATCGGCCTGCTGCTCTATTCCGTCTCGTTCACCGTCTTTCTGATGCCCTACGAGATTGTGTCGGGCGGTGTGACGGGTCTGTCCGCCATCATCTACTACGCCACAGGGTTCCGCTTGGAGAACACATACATCATCATCAACGGACTGCTGCTCATCGTCGCACTGAAGGTGCTGGGCTTCAAGTTCCTGATGAAGACCATCTATGCCATCGTCACGCTCTATTTCCTATTGAAGTTTGCACAGGACATCATGCCGAAGCAGGAGAACGGACTGCCCGTCATGCTGCTGGGCGAGGGGCAGGACTTCATGTCGATGATTATCGGCTGCGTGTTTGCAGGCATCGCCCTGGCCACGGTGTTCTCCAGCAACGGCTCGACGGGTGGTACGGACATCATCGCCGCCTCTGTCAACAAATACCACAACGTGTCGCTCGGCACGGTGCTGATTGCCGTCGACTTCTGCATCATCGGCTCTTGTATGTTCTTCCCGCAGTTCGGCACCTATATCGAGCGCGTCCATAAGGTGATGTTCGGCTTCTGCGTGATGACCATGGAAAACTTCGTGCTCGACTACGTGATGAACGCACGGCGGGAGTCGGTGCAGTTCATGATCTTCACCCGCAAATGGCAGGAGATCGCCTATGCCATCGGCACACAGATGAACCACGGCGTGACCATCCTCGATGGCCACGGCTGGTACACGGGACAGGAGGTCAAGGTGCTGTGTATCCTTGCCAAGAAGAACGAGAGCGTCAATATGTTCCGTCTCATCAAGATGATTGACCCCAATGCCTTCGTCAGCCAGAGTGCCGTCATCGGTGTCTATGGTGAGGGCTTCGACGAGATGAAGGTGAAAGTCAAGACGACGAAAACCATCCCAGGAACGACTCCACCCAAAATCCCTGACCAATGAAAATCGTTTTTGCCACCAACAACCAGCATAAGCTGGAGGAAATCCGCAGCATCCTCGGGCAGGATGTAGAAGTGGTGTCGCTGGCCGACATCGGATGCCACGATGACATCCCCGAGACGGGCAAGACCCTGGAGGAGAACGCACTGCAAAAGGCGCAATATGTGTACGACCACTACCACGTGAGTTGCTTTGCCGACGATACCGGCCTTGAGGTGGAAGCCCTTGATGGCGCTCCCGGGGTATATAGTGCGCGCTATGCCGGCGGCGAGGGACACGACTCAGAGGCCAATATGCGGAAACTGCTCGGCGAACTGACCGGCAAGGACAACCGCCGTGCGCGCTTCCGCACGGTCATCGCACTGATAGAGCAGCGCAAAGTGTGTCCTTGCGGATGCACTGCCGTGAAGAAGGTGACCGAGTTTGAAGGCATCGTGCGCGGCGTGATTACCCGTGAGAAGCACGGCACGGAAGGCTTCGGCTACGACCCCATCTTTCAGCCCGATGGCTACGACCGGACCTTTGCCGAACTGGGAGCCGATGTGAAGAACACCATCAGCCACCGGGCTGTGGCCACCAGGAAGTTGGCCGACTACCTGTTGGTCGCCGTCAGGAAATCAAGTACGGGACGATGAAAGTATCCCTGCGCCGTTGCTGTTGGCTTCTGCTTCTCCTGCTGGCTGTCGCACCGATGATGGCGCAGATGGGCACTTGGAAATACCACTTGGCCTATGGTGAACCGCAGCAGATAGAAAAGGCGGGGCAGGGATTGTTCGTCAAGGCCAGTGGCAACCTCTACCATTACAATCTGGACGACCAGACCATCACGCCCTTCGACCGCGCCAATGGACTCAACGGCGGACAGGTGTCGCTCATCAAGTGGTGCAGTGGGGCACGTCGCCTCATTGCCGTCTATGCCGATGCCAACATCGACCTCATCACCGCTGACGGCACGGTGACCAATATGGCCGAACTCTATAAAACCACCATGGCAGGCAGCAAGAGCGTCCGCCGCATCGTGCCCGATGGCAGCAATGCCTACCTCTGCGTGGGAACCACCGTCGTGAAGATTGACGTGGCGAAGGCACAGGTGACGGAGCGCTACACGTTTGCCAGCAACGTGTGGAACGTGGTGGCAGACGGCGATAGCCTCTATGCCAACACCGAAAAGGATGGGGTGCAGTGCGGCAAACGCTCCGACAATCTCATCAATCCAGCCAACTGGCACAAGACCAACCAGTTTCCTTCCTCTATCTACGAGCCAGACCACGGCGACTATGACGCCTACATCAGTATCGTGAACCAACTCGATGCCGGAGGGCCGCATTACAACCACTTCAACCGGCTGTGGTTCACGGACGGACGGCTGTATGGCGTGGGTGGCGGCTGGTACGATGGCGGACAGATGAACCGCACGGCACAGGGACAGGTCATGGACGGGGAAGGCCGTTGGCAGTGGATGGACCAGCCGATGAAGACGGATGCGGTGAGCATGGCCATAGACCCCCAGGATGCCACACATCTTTATATAGCAACCTGCGGCAATGGCCTGTTTGAGTTCCGCGACGGCAAAGCCGTGGCACAGTACACGGCCGACAACAGTCTGTTGGCGAGTGCCGTGCCGGGCAACAACGACTATGTACGCGTGGACGGTCTCTTCTTCGACCGCCAGAACCGCCTTTGGATGACCAACAGCGAGACGGGACATCCGCTGCTGCGCATGGACAGCGAAGGACAGATGGCAGTCCTCGACCTGCCTGCGCTCTTTCCAGACGGGACAGCCCTTGCCCTCTTGCGCAACCCCATGACAGACCGCAACGGCTGGGTGTGGCTCGTGAACAGCCATCACCGCTGTCCCTGTCTGGTGCGCATCGACACCGAGACCAGTCAGGCGGTGCGTTTCTCAACCCTTTACAACCAGGACAACACACCGCTCCGCGACATCTACAGCTTCAACTGCGTGGCGGAAGACAGGGACGGCAACATCTGGGTCGGCACCGACCAAGGGCCACTGATGCTCACCCCCGAACAGCAGCAGTCGAACGACGGCTTTACGCAAGTAATCGTGCCGCGCAACGACGGCAGCGACTATGGCGACTACCTGCTGAACGGCATCGCCGTGACGGCCATCGCCGTGGACGGCGCTGGCCGCAAATGGATCGGCACGGAAAGCAACGGCGTTTACGTCATCAGCAGCGACAATACCGAGGAGGTAGCGCATTATACCCAAGCCACCAGTGGCCTGCAGTCAGACCGCATCGAAAGCATCGCCATTGACGGTAAGACAGGGCGGGTCTATATGGGAACGGACGAGGGGCTGTGCTCCATCGTGACCGATGCCACCGAGCCTGCCGAGGAGATGGAGAAAGAACTCCTTACGGTCTATCCCAACCCCGTCACGCCAGACTACACCGGCCCGGTCACCATACAGGGGCTGAGCTACAATGCTGAGGTGCGCATCGTGACCACGACAGGTCGGCTCGTGGCGTACGGACGTAGCACGGGAGGTTCCTTTGTCTGGGATGGCTGCGACAGCACCGGGCGGCGTGTGGCTTCTGGCATCTACCACGTGCTGACAACGACCAGCGATGGTCAGCGTGGCCCCGTTTGCCGCATTGCTGTTGTCAGATAGGAGGAATCAAGGGCGTTGCAAATCTTCAGAGGCAGTCGGGCAACTGGCTGAAACGTTCTATTTTCGTCAAGCGCTCGTGCGGAAACTCCTCCGACTGCTCCATGGCCCATACGGCATGGAACGGGATATGCACCGCCCAGGCCCCTGCCGCCAGTGCCGGTGCGATGTCACTGCGGAACGAGTTGCCAACCATCATTGTCTGCTGGGGCTCCACGGACAGCGTGTCACACAGCGAGCGGTAGGCCGCCTCCGTCTTGTCGGAAACAATTTCCACATACGAAAAATAAGGTCGCAGTCCCGACCGCTGTATCTTGTCTTCCTGCCCCATCAGCTCTCCCTTCGTGAACACCACCAACCGATAGCGCCCTTCATTGTGTAGCTTTTGCAGCGTCTGTTCCACACCGGGCAACGGGTCAACGGGGAAGCGCAGCAGTTGCTTGCCCATCTCAATCATCTGGAGCAGCCGGTCAGCTCCGATGCGTCCGTCCGTCAGGCGGATGGCATTCTCCATGAGCGAGAGCGTGAATGCCTTGGTGCCATAGCCGAACAGCGGCATATTGGCACGCTCCACGGCAATCAGGTTGTCGGAAATGCGCTGCTGGTCGGAAAGCCACGGCTCCAGCATCTCTATCATACGTTCCTCGGCGCGGTCAAACCACGTCTGACAGTCCCACAGGGTGTCATCGGCATCGAATATCAGGGTTGTAATGTCTTTCTTCATCATCGTTTTTTGCATTTGTCAGTGGTTCGGATGTGTGCGGCGGTAGTGCCAGAGTTCAATGGAATTGATGATGTTCTGCCAGAGTACGTAACAGCCTGCACCGACCGAAGCCACTGGATGCAGGTAGAGGTAGGCCACCCAGATGGCCATCGACGTGTTCTTCTGGAACAGAGCCTGTCCGCTACAGATTTCCTCGCCGAGGTGCCGGCCGATGGAGCGTCCGATGCCAAACTGCACGAAGCACACCACCAGACTCAGCGAGGCAATGGCCAGCAACAGCCAGCCGGCCACGTGGCTGTGTACGATGTTCTTCACCGTGATGCCGGCCACGATGGTGAGCGAAACGCCCCAGAGATAGAAGCTCAGGTTGGGGATGGCGGCGATACGGCGGCAGGCCCCTTTCACATAATGTTGCATGAACCAACCCAAGACGAGCGGGAGGAGCAGCACCATCGACACCTTTTCCAGGATGACGAGAAAGGTCTCGAAGAAGGAGAGGTGGACGATGTCGGTCAGTGGAGGGAACACCAATGGTATCATCAAGGCGGAAGCCAAGGCAGAGATGACGGTAAACGTGGTCATGGTACTGATGTTTCCACCGAGCTTGCCCGTCACGACAGGGGCTGCCGAGGCTGATGGCGCGATGGTACAGGTCAGCACGGCCTCCCAGATGAGCTTTTGGTCTGGGTCGTCTCCCACGAGGAAGATGATGCCGAGGTTGACAGCTACTAACAGTATCTGTGCCGCGAGCACCCCGACGTGCCAGCGGTGGGGGCGCATCTGGTGGAAGTCGACCTTACAGAAGGTGGCCAGTAGGGTGAGGAACACCGTAACGGGGAATATCACATCAATGACGGGCGACAGCGCATCGCCCAGTGCGTCAAGCGCAGGAACCCAGTAGAATGTCAAATAGAGGGTCACACCCAAAACGATGGCCACGGGCAGCGTCCAGTCCTTCAGGAAGCGTATCAGTTTCATGTACTTTCTCTTTTTTCGCTGCAAAATTACTGTTTCTCGGAGGAATGACAAAAGAAAATAGAATTTTCTTTTGCCGTTCCGCCCTTCTTTGTGTACTTTTGCACGCATGAAACACACGCTACTGTTCCTCCTCGTTGGCACGGCCGCGCTGACGGCGGGCTGTCGCGACGAGCCGTCCGTGACCTTCACCGATGTGGTGTCGCTCCCCTACACGCCGGTCAAGAACCAGGGCAGCGACGCGCTCTGCTGGGCATACGCCATGCTGGCCACCATTGAGACGGAACACATCTGTCGCGGCGACTCCGTCCATCTCTCACCTTATTATATAAGGAGACTCGTCGGGAAGGGACGGCAGCGCGGCATGGGACACTCCCTGCTCTGGCTGATGGACAAGAGGGGCATCGTCCCCTTCGACACCTATCCCGACACGACCCACGACCAGTTGCCGATGCCCCGGCAGGTCTTTATGTTGGGCGCACGCTATACGCCGCAGGAGTTTGCCCACAGCGTATGCAGCCCCGATGAGTATGTGGCGCTGACGTCTGACCCCACACAGCCCTACGGCCAAATGGTGGTGGCCGACTATCCTGACAACTGGAATCGGGACACCTTTCTCAACCTGCCGCAGGACTCGCTGGTGGCCGTGGCTCTGCGGGCACTGCGCCACCGTCATCCTGTGTGTTGGGAGGGCGACACGGGTGGTCGCGGCTTCTCGTTCCGCCGGGGCATGGCCCACCATACGCTGACACGCCGTCCCAACGACGACCACTGCATGGCCATCGTGGGATTGTCCCGTCACCCTGATGGTCGCCTGTTTTTCAAGATGAAAAATTCGTGGGGAACGGACAACCCCTACGGCGGACTGATGTATATGTCGCAGGACTACCTGCGCACCAGCACCGTGGCACTCTACCTGACACGCGATGCCTACCTCGGTCAATAAACGCTTTACTTGTTGAGCTTCCAGACGGCACCGTCCTTGGTGTCCTTCACCTCGAACCCGGCAGCAGCCAACGCGTCGCGAATCTTGTCCGATGTGGCCCAGTCCTTATCGGCCTTGGCCTTGGCACGCAGTTCCAGCACCATGTCCACCACCTTGCCGAAGGCCTGCTCACGCGCCTGACTGGTCTCGGCGGCCTCTTCGCGCAGACCGAGGATGTCGAAAGCAAACAGGCGCATGGTGTCGGAAAGCTCTTTTAGGCCTTCCGCACAGATGGTGCCCTTGTGGTCCACCAGTTTGTTCACCGTCGTGCAGGCCTCAAACAGATGGCTGATAACCTGCGGCGTGGCAAAGTCGTCGTTCATGGCATCGTAGCACTTCTGGCGCAGCGACTTGACGATGCGCTCCGTTTCTGCATCGCAGTGCTCACTGACGTTGACGCGCTTTAGGTCTGCAATGCCCTGAAGCAACCGCTGCAGTCCCTTCTCCGAGGACTTCAAGGCATCGTTGGAGAAGTCGACCGTCCCACGGTAATGGGCGGAGAGGATGAAGAAACGAATCGTCATGGCTGAATAGGGCTGTTCCAGCATCGGGTGGTTGCCCGTGAAGAACTGGTCAAGGGTGATGAAGTTGCCCAGCGACTTGCCCATCTTCTGTCCGTTGATGGTCAGCATATTGTTGTGCATCCAGTACTTCACCATGGGATGTCCCTGCGAAGCGACCGCCTGCGCGATTTCACACTCGTGGTGGGGGAAGATGAGGTCCATGCCGCCACCGTGGATGTCGAAGGTCTCGCCCAAATACTTGCGTCCCATGGCCGTGCACTCGCAGTGCCAGCCCGGGAAACCATCGCTCCACGGCGAGGGCCAACGCATGATGTGTTCCGCTGATGCCTTCTTCCACAAGGCGAAATCGGCCTGATGGTGTTTCTCGCCCACGCCGGCCAGCTCACGGCTCTCGTCCTTGGTGTTCTCCAAGGATCGTCCGCTCAGTTCCCCGTATTTATACCGCTTGTTGTAAGCCTCAATGTCAAAATACACCGAACCGTTCGACTCGTAGGCGAAACCATTGTCCAGAATCTGCTGAACCAGTTGCTGTTGTTCGATGATGTGCCCGGTGGCGTGCGGCTCGATGCTGGGCGGCAACACGTTGAGTGCCTCCATAGCCTGATGATAGCGGTTGGTGTAGTACTGTGCTATCTCCATCGGCTCCAGCTGTTCCAGCCGTGCCTTCTTCTCAATCTTGTCGTCGCCCTCGTCGGCATCGTGCTCCAGATGTCCCACATCGGTGATGTTGCGCACATAGCGCACCTTATAGCCCAGATGGCGCAGATAGCGGAACACCAGGTCGAAGGTGATGGCCGGGCGCGCGTGTCCCAAATGGGGGTCGCCATAGACGGTAGGGCCACACACGTACATACCCACATTGGGGGCATTGAGGGGTTCAAAACGCTCTTTCTGTCGCGTCAGCGTGTTGTATATAACGAGTTTCGATTCCATGTTCTTTAGCTAATTAATGTTTGCAAAATTACTAATAAGGCATCGAAAAACAAAGTTTTTGACTTCAAAATTTGACTTTTCGACAAATATTTCGTAATTTCGCACCCATTAACAAAGCGATAAACTTACCAAAGACAAAATAATGGCTTATACACGCATGACTGCTGCCGAAGCTGCAGCATTGATTAATGACAACGACAACATCGCCTTGAGCGGTTTCACGCCTGCTGGCGTGGCCAAGGCCGTCACCCGAGAACTGGCCAAGAAGGCTGAGGCAGAACACGCCGCAGGACGCGCGTTCAAAGTGGGAATCTTCACCGGTGCTTCTACCGGCCAGTCCACGGACGGTGTACTGTCCAATGCACAGGCCATCAAGTACCGCGCGCCCTATACGACCAACCCCGACTTCCGCAAGCACGTCAACCAGGGAGAGATTCCCTACAACGACCTGCACCTGAGCCACATGGCACAGGAGCTGCGCTATGGCTTCTATGGTGATGTCGACTGGGCCATCCTTGAGGTGTGCGACATCGAGGAGTGCGGCAATGAGTATCACGTCTACTTGACGGCTGCCGGAGGCATCTCGCCCACGGCCGCACGACTGGCCAAGCACGTCATCCTTGAGCTGAACCGTTTCCATAACCCCAATGCCAAGTTCATCCACGATGTCTATGAGCCGCTTGACCCGCCTTACCGCAAGGCCATTCCCATCGAGAACGTGGGCGACCGCATCGGTGTGCCCTACGTGGTAATTCCGAAGGACAAACTGGTGGGTGTGGTGGAATGTGATATTCCCGACGAGGCTCGTGCCTTCAAGGACTCCGACCCCGTCACCGACAAGATTGGGTTCCTCACCGCTGAGTTCCTGGCATCGGAGCTGCAAAAGGGACGGATTCCCAAGGAGTTCCTGCCCCTGCAGAGTGGTGTGGGCTCCACGGCCAATGCCATCCTCGGTGCACTGGGGCAAGACAAGGAAGTGCCCGACTTCAACATCTACACAGAGGTGATTCAGAACTCCGTCATCGACATGATGCTGTCCGGCCGCGTGAAGGATGCCTCGGCCTGCTCCCTGACCGTCTCCAACGACTGTCTGATGCAGGTGTACGACAACATGGACTATTTCAAGCATCACCTCACGCTGCGCCAAAGCGAGATTTCCAACAGTCCCGAGGTCATCCGCCGGTTGGGTGTCATCGCTATCAACACGGCCATTGAGTGTGACCTCTACGGCAATGCCAACTCCACGCATATCAGTGGTGTGAAGATGATGAATGGTATCGGAGGCTCGGGCGACTTTGAGCGCAACGCCTACCTCTCCATCTTCACCTGCCCGTCTACGGCCAAGGGCGGACTCATCAGCAGCATCGTACCCTTTGTCAGCCATCAGGACCACTCCGAACACGATGTTAACGTCATCGTGACGGAACAGGGTGTGGCAGACCTGCGCGGCAAATGCCCCGAAGAACGGGCCAAGCTGATTGTCGAGCAGTGCGTACATCCTGACTACAAGCAGCTCCTGTGGGACTATCTGAAGATTGCCAAGGGTGGCCACACCCGTCACAACCTGCCTGCTGCATTTGCTATGCACGACACGCTGGCTCGCAAGGGTGATATGCGGTTGACGGACTTTGCGGAATACACGGATCGGTCGTGAACGAGGCCACCATCCGCTTCGTCCGGCAACACCGGAACGACGACATCCGGCAGCTGGCACTGACCACACCGCCTCCCGGCATTGACTTGAAACAGGCGTTACAGCAGATTGCTGGGTGGCAGACGGCCTGCCTGAAACTGCCCGAATGGGCGGCCTGTGAAGGCATCGTCTATCCCCCACACCTCAATATGGAGCAGGCTTCCAGCCAGCAAACGGCCAGATACAAGGCACAATTGGTGGAGCAGTGGGGTGGAGCGGATGCCTCGTTTGTAGACTTGACTGGAGGGTTGGGCATTGACTTCTCGGTGATGTCAAGGTGTTACGGACGGCGCACCTACGTGGAGCGCGACGAAATGCTCTGTCGGTTGGCACACCACAATTTCCCTTTGCTCCACTTGAAGGCTACCGTGGTCAACGACCAGGCCGAAGCATTTCTCGATCGGCTAACACACGCCACGGTCGTATTCCTTGACCCTGCCCGACGCGATGCGCACGGAGCACGCACCTACGGACTGGCAGACTGCACGCCCGATGTCACGCTGATGATGAACGCCTTGCGGACGAAGGCCGACCACGTTGTTATGAAACTCTCGCCTATGCTTGACTGGCGCAAGGCCGTCAGCGACCTTGGTGGAGCCAGCGAGGTGCACATCGTCAGTGTGAAGAACGAATGTAAGGAACTGCTCCTCGTCAGTGACGGGCGCACCTCGGACCGTCCCCAGCTGGTCTGCGTCAACGATGAGCAGGTGTTCTGTCCATCGGACACAGCAGACTGGCCGATACCACCATACGACAGCAGTGCCCAGCCCCTCTATCTCTACGAGCCTAATGCCAGCATCATGAAAGGCGGCTGCTTCGCTGAGGTAGAACGTGCTTTTGGTCTGCAACAGGTAGCCGCTAATTCCCACCTGTTCTTGAGCACCGTCCCCGTGGAGTCATTCCCCGGTCGAAGTTTCGTCATCGAACGGCAATGCACGGTCAACAAACAAGACCTCAAACAGGCACTGACTGGCATTGAC
This sequence comes from Vescimonas coprocola, assembly GCA_963620725.1. Classification (GTDB taxonomy): domain Bacteria; phylum Bacteroidota; class Bacteroidia; order Bacteroidales; family Bacteroidaceae; genus Prevotella. The sequence continues at coordinate 666 of CAVFBU010000034.1, read as the reverse complement.
CGGGCGAATGTCGCTGTGCGCAACTTCCCACTCTCGGCAGAGGCTTTGCGGAAGAAGCTCAAGTTGAAAGACGGCGGTGACCACTATATCTTCGGCACGACACGCTCCGATGGCACCCACGTCTTGTTCCTCTGTCGTAAGACGCGCGACACATGCACCGTTGGAGTTGTGCCTTTTTCTTTATCTCGTCCTATCATTTGAATCTTTGCCATACCTTATATTATATTGATTGATGAGTGCAAAGATAGCATATTTTTTCAAAATATGTGCGCGAGCCAACTTTTTCTCACTTTTTTTCGAGAAAAAGTTGGCTCTCGCACATACGGACGTTCTTTAATGGTTCTCTAAACGGCGGGAATTTTCCGCCTCTTAACAAACTTTAACGGGGGGGCGGTGTGTATGCCTTTTATTTTGTACCTTTGCGGCCAAAAATTGAAAAATTCGGTATTAAAGGAAAGAAAAGCTATGGAACACAAGAAAAACCACGAAGCTTCTATTTTCTAAGCAATATAAGGGTGCTGGTCTAAGATTGGGGAGTACTATAGACTAGCTTACTCCCTGTTTTTTCACTTCCCTGCCGAGAGAAAAATTTCTCTCTCGGCAGGGAAATAATTTTCTCCGTCAGCCGGGAACCGAAAATAAACGGCCGTTTGCACTATCTATGAC
>CAVFBU010000033.1:0-22351 GCA_963620725.1 Vescimonas coprocola | reverse complement strand
AAATGAGTCGACTCAATTGATCAAATGAGTCGACTCAATCGATTGATTGAGTCGACTCAAGGTTTTTACCCTCCTATAACTTTCTTCACCCGAATCGGCCACTACGGCTGATTTTGACAAGATTTTTTAGAGGATGGGCTGTCAAAAGTTGTATGTCAGGGTGCAGAGCAACTGGTGACGCTTGTCGCTGACGCTGACGGCGTTGCACTGGTTCACCTCCGTCTGCAACTGGTCGTTGGCATCGTAGTAGCCGGCGGAGTAGTTGCTCATGAAGGGATAGAAGTCGCCATTGCGCTGCGTGTACTGATAAGCCACGTCGAGGCGGAACTTCTCGAAGGTGAAACCCACACCGGCCGTGTAGCGGTTGGTGGCACCCCAGTTGGTGTAGTCCGTGGTGGAGGCGTAGTAGACACCCGGCGACTCGATGGTCTGGTCGCGCACGGCACTCTTGCTGAACATGGGCGAGAGGTGGTTGTAGCCCAGGCGGAAGGCCACGTTCTGGATGGGACGGAATTCACCACCGAGCTTCAGTGTGCTGACACCCTTGAGGTTCTTCTGGGTCAGGCGGTTCATCACGTGTTCGCTGCTGCTGTCGTCGCGGTAGCAGTCATAGAAGTCATCGTAGTATGTGCCGTCGATGGTGCGCATATCGCACGAGCCGTAGTCGGCAAACTCATAGACAGCACCGAGGGCTACCTGGCTGCCGATGGTGTGGCCGACGCTCAGACCGAACTTCCACGGCGTGTTGAAGCGGAAGTCGCCGCCAGCCGACGAGCGGTCGACATTGGTGCCGATGGTTGTGTAGTTGTCGGCGGTGAGCTTGTAGCACGTTGGCGAGGCGATGGAGAGGCCGACGCGGAAAGGCGACTCCTCAATGGGGCGGAAGATGACACCGGCCTTGACGTTGAAGCCCGTCCCGGTGATGCTGCGCTGGTCGCTGATGAGCACCGAGCCGATGTTGTCTTGGTTGGGCTGCAGCGTCTCGTAGTATTCGCTGTAGTCCTTATAGTGTACGTCGGTGATGCCTATGGTGAGACCGAGGTAGATGCGGTTCTTGATGTTGCCGCTGAGGTTGATGTCGTAGCTGCCGATGTAGCCCGAGACGGAGCGGTTGAAGTCATACTTCTCGCCGCCGTAGCCCACCACATAATCCTCGCCCGTGGACGGGTCTCTCTGCAACAGCATATTGCCGAGGTAGAGGTCGTCGAGCTGCGAGTAGGCCAGCGAATTGCCAGTGAGCAGTCCGTTCATATCCTTGAGCGTGGTCTGCAGGCTCTGCGACGAGCCGTTCAGCCGGTCTGCGGCAAAGAGGATCTGGTTGAAGTTGCGGCTCTTGTGGTAGTTGAAGCCGAAGTTCAGATAGCTGGTCACGCCCGTCCGGGTGGCAAGCACCACGCCAATCTGGTCGAACGAGGCGTTGGTCTTGTTGGCTCCGGCAAACGAGGCGGCATCCGACTGGTTGACCAGTCCGAAGGAGGCGCTGACCTGTCCCGAGCGGAACATACCAATGCCGGCAGGGTTTGTGCCGATGGTTGAGATGTCGGCACCAAGGGCATCCATGGCTCCGCCCATACCCACGTAGCGTGCCGTTCCGTTGAGGTCTTCGGTGGAGAGGGCGGCAGCATCGTACGAGTCGCCGACAACCGGCACTTCCTGTGCCTGCCCCTGTACGGTGGCAGCAGCCAATATTAAAACAAGGAAAGCTATTCTTTTCATAATCGTATTCTATTATAATCGGTGTGTTTGAATGGTTGTTGTCTCAATAATCGGTATATCCAACAGCGTAGGCGATAGGAACTCAGCGGCGACCGCCGTAGCTGTGGCCTCCACCCACGGAGCGTCCGCCACCGAAACCACCCGATGGACGGAAACCGCCACCGCTGGAAGAGCGGTTGAAGAACCTGCTGCCCGACGAGAAGTTGTTGTTGTTGAAATTGTTATTATTGTTGTACGTGCGCGAGCGGTAGCCCCCCAGGTCACCCGCGTTGCTGCGCGTGCCACGTGTGCCGTAGGTCTGGGCGGTGGTGCGCGGAACGCGGTAGCCAGCCAAAGTGCCGCCCCGGCGTGCGCCATCGCCACCTCGTGCCGTGAGATATTTATGGTGCGAATAGCCTGCGCGGCTCCAGTATCTCGTGCCACTGCCTGCATAGTAGCCTCCGTGCCAACCCCAGTGAGGGCGGCTCCAATAGTAGTAGTCGTAGCGCCACGGACTGTACCACGCATAGAAATAAGGAGCACCCCAGCCCCAGTACGTACCAAAATACCAGGAATCATACCACGGGTCGAACCATGTCGAATACCACGGGCCGTACCACGAGCCGTACCAGGCACTGTACCATCCCGGGCGACCGCCCGTCCACGTGCCGTCGCGGTAGCCCTCCCAGTAGGCTTCGCTGGGTGTATAGCCGTCGAAGCGGCTCATCTTGCGCGTGCAGGTGTAGTCGCTGTCCTCCTCCGTAGCAGCGGTCGCAGCGGTGGAGTCGGGATAGACACCCTGAACGGCCGAGAAGTCAATGATGTCGTTGGCTGTGGTGTCCGAGGCTGCCGCCGTAGCGTCCCAGGAACGCCGATTGTAATCGCGTGCAGAGCGTTTGCTGCCGCAGTAGTACGTATCGGTGGGCATTCCGTAGGTATTGGCCGCCTTGGCTTTCGTTTCCTTTGACGGCACGAAATACAGGTCGTCGTCCTGCGCCATGGTGAGCACCGGAAGGCTCACCCCAAGCATTGTCAGTAAGAAAATCTTCTTCATATCTTGTCCGTTTTATGGTTTCACAGTGCAAAAGTAGCATCAAATGCACTGCAAAGTTAGGGAAATTCCCTAAGAAGAGATAGGTTTTTCCCTATTTTTTGTAATTTTGCACAAAATTTAGGGAACAGGATGAAGTATTTTGAAGTGGACTTCCAGTTGTCGCCCTGCTCGCAGGACGCACGCGACATCATGGCTGCTTTGGCCGCCGAGGCCGGGTTCGAGACCTTTGAGGAGACCGCCGACGGACTGTGCGGCTACGTGCAGCAGTCGCTGCTGGACCGACAGATGCTTGACAGTCAGATTGCGGCCTTCCCTATGGCGGACACACAGGTGCGCTACACCATTAGCGAGGCCGAGGACAAGGACTGGAACGCGCAGTGGGAACAGGAGGGCTTTGCACCCATCCTCGTGGGCGATGGACGGCTGGCCATCCACGACGGGCGACACCTGCCCCAGGTGCAGGCCACGACGGAGGTGGAAATTGATGCGCGGCTGGCCTTCGGTACGGGTACACACGAGACCACACAGATGATTTGTGAATGGCTACTGGACACGCCGCTGAAGGGCGCGCACGTGGTGGATGCGGGCTGCGGCACGGGCATCCTCGGCATCGTTGCACTGAAACTTGGAGCAGCAGGCGTAACGGCCTATGACATTGACGAATGGAGCAGCGACAACACGCGCCACAACGCCGTCATCAACGGCGTGGACAGCAGGCTCTGTGTCCGCTGCGGCGATGCGACACTGCTGGACGGCGAGACCACTGGCTACGACCTCGTACTGGCCAACATCAACCGCAACATCCTGCTGGCCGACATGGAGCGGTTCCACCGGGTGATGAAGCACGGAGCAAAGCTCATCCTCAGCGGTTTCTACTCCAGTGACATTCCACTGTTAGAACAACGCGGCAACGCGCTCGGACTCGCCGCCATCGGAACGAAAAACAGCGGCGAATGGGCTTCCCTCGTGCTGCAGCGCGTAAATTAAACTGAAATAAACGAGCGTTTATTTTGTATTTCGCTCGGTTTCCACTACCTTTGACCTTCGGTCGAAGGTAGGCTGCACCTCGGAAAAACTCAAATAAATTTGGTTTTTCGCTCGGTTTCCACTACCTTTGCACAACGAAAAAAAAGAAAAAACTAAAAAACACATAGCTATGCTCACACTCAAACTCATCAACGAGGAAACAGAGCGCGTTATCAGCGGTCTGGAAAAGAAACAGTTCAAAGGCGCACGCGAAGCCATCAACGAGGTACTGGCCGTCGACAAGAGCCGCCGCGAAGCCCAGTTGCAGCTGGACAAGAACCTGAACGAACAGAAACAGCAGTCGGGACAGATTGGACGACTGATGAAAGAAGGAAAGCGCGACGAAGCCGAAGCCATCAAGAAAGGCGTGGCGGAACTGAAGGAAGCCTCGAAACGGCTGGAACAGCAGATGGCCGAGGCACAGGACAAGTTGGTGAAGCTGCTCTGTCAGATTCCGAACATCCCCTATGACGAGGTGCCCGAGGGCAAGGCCGCCGAGGACAACCACGTGGTGAAGAGTAACCTAAAGGAGTGTGACGGCACGGACACCGTTGGCAACTGGACCGCGAACCCCAAGAACGACGAGGCCAAGGTGCCCCACTGGGAACTGGCCAAGAAATACAACCTCATCGACTTCGACCTCGGCGTGAAGATTACCGGTGCCGGATTCCCCGTCTACATCGGGAAAGGCGCACGCCTGCAGCGCGCCCTCATCAATTTCTTCCTCGACGAGGCACGCAACAGCGGCTACACGGAAATTATGCCGCCCACGGTGGTCAACGCCGCTTCGGGCTACGGCACGGGACAGCTGCCCGACAAGGAGGGACAGATGTACCACTGCGAGGTGGACGACTTCTACCTCATCCCGACGGCCGAGGTGCCCGTCACCAATATCTACCGCGACGTCATCCTTGACGAGGCACAGCTGCCGCTGAAGAACTGCGCCTACACGGAATGTTTCCGGCGCGAGGCTGGCTCCTACGGCAAGGACGTGCGCGGACTGAACCGCCTGCACGAGTTCTCAAAGGTAGAACTGGTGCGCATCGACAAGCCCGAACACTCGAAAGAGAGCCACCGCGAGATGCTCGACCACGTGGAGGGACTGCTGAAGAAACTGGAGTTGCCCTACCGCATCCTCCTGCTCTGCGGCGGCGACCAGTCGTTCACCTCGTCCATCTGCTACGACTTCGAGGTCTACTCCGAGGCGCAGGGACGCTGGCTGGAGGTGTCGTCCGTGTCCAACTTCGACACATACCAGGCCAACCGTCTGAAGTGCCGCTACCGCCGCGCGGACAACAAGAAGACCGAGCTGTGCCACACGCTCAACGGCTCGGCACTGGCTCTGCCGCGCATCGTAGCCGCCATCCTTGAGAACAACCAGACGGAACGGGGCATCGTCATCCCGAAAGCCCTCGTGCCCTACACTGGTTTCGACATCATCGACTGATCCACACACAAACACCTAAACTATTTTATACGCTATGAACAGAATCGTAAGGAAAGAGCAGTTCTCGGAAAAGGTGTTCCTCTTCGAGATTGAGGCTCCCCTGATAGCCAAGAGCCGGAAAGCCGGCAACTTTGTCATCGTCCGCATCGGAGAGAATGGTGAGCGTATGCCGCTGACCATTGCCGGTGCCGACACGCAGAAAGGAACCATCACACTCGTCGTGCAGCAGGTGGGACTCTCGTCCAAGAAACTCTGTATGCTCAACGAGGGCGATGCACTGACCGATGTGGTCGGCCCACTGGGAAACCCCACACGCATTGAACAGTATGGTACGGTGGTCTGCGCCGGAGGCGGACTGGGCGTTGCACCCATGCTGCCCATCATACAGGCGCTGAAAGCCGCCGGCAACCGTGTGCTGTCTGTCATGGCAGGACGCTCGAAAGACCTCATCATCCTGGAGGACAAGGTGCGCGAGAGCAGTGACGAGGTCATCATCATGACCGACGATGGCAGCTACGGCGAGAAAGGAGTCGTGACGGTGGGCATCGAGAAGTTCATCGAGCAGGAACACGTGGACAAGGTGTTTGCCATCGGTCCTCCCGTCATGATGAAGTTCTCCAACCTCACGGCACAGAAGCACCACATCCCCTGCGAGGTGTCGCTCAACACCATCATGGTGGACGGCACGGGAATGTGCGGTGCCTGCCGACTAACCATCGGTGGCAAGACCAAGTTTGTCTGCATCGATGGCCCGGAGTTCGACGGTGCACTCGTGGACTGGGACGAGATGTTCAAGCGCATGGGTACCTTCAAGGAGGCGGAGCAGGAAGAGATGCTGCACTTTGAAGAGCACCTGAAAGGATACACGAAGGGCGAATGTCGGGAGACGAAGACGGACGTGGTGATGGACGTGGAACCCACCGACGACCCGATAGAAGTACTGACAGACCGCAACGCACCCTGGCGCGACACGCTACGCAAGAGCATGAAACCCAAGGAGCGCACACAGATAGCACGTGTGAAGATGCCGGAGCTTGACCCCGTCTACCGCGCCACAACGCGCACCGAGGAGGTCAACATCGGACTGACCAAGGAGATGGCTATGACCGAGGCGAAACGCTGTTTGGACTGCGCCAAACCCAGCTGTATGGAGGGTTGCCCGGTGAGCATCAACATCCCGTCGTTCATCAAGAACATCGAGCGCGGACAGTTCCTCGCCGCCGCCAAGGTACTGAAGGACACCTCTGCCCTACCCGCCGTCTGCGGACGCGTCTGCCCGCAGGAGAAGCAGTGTGAGAGCAAGTGTCTCCACCTGAAGATGAACGAGCCTGCCGTGGCCATCGGCTATCTCGAACGCTTTGCCGCCGACTACGAGCGGGAAAGCGGAAACATCAGTACGCCAGCCATCGCCCCGTCCAACGGCATGAAGATAGCGGTGGTAGGCTCCGGCCCTGCCGGACTGTCGTTTGCCGGCGACATGGTGAAGAAGGGCTATGAGGTTCACGTCTTCGAGGCACTCCATGAGATTGGCGGTGTGCTGAAATACGGTATCCCCGAGTTCCGACTCCCCAACCGCATCGTAGACGTGGAAATCGAAAACCTCTCGAAGATGGGCGTACACTTCCAGACGGATGTCATCGTGGGCAAGACCGTCAGCGTGGAACAGCTGGAGCAGGAGGGCTTCAACGGCATCTTCGTAGGCTCTGGTGCCGGACTGCCCAACTTTATGGGCATCCCTGGCGAGAACGCCATCAACATCATGTCGAGCAATGAATATCTGACACGCGTCAACCTCATGGATGCGGCAAACCCGGCAACGGACACCCCCATCAATTTTGGAAAGAACGTGCTCGTGGTAGGCGGCGGCAATACGGCCATGGACTCCTGCCGCACGGCCAAGCGACTGGGTGGCAACGTGACGCTCGTCTACCGCCGCAGCGAACAGGAGATGCCAGCACGTCTGGAGGAAGTGAAGCACGCCAAGGAGGAGGGCATCCAGTTCTTGACGCTCCATAACCCCATTGAATACCTGACCGACGAGAAGGGAGCCGTCAAGGCTGCCGTGCTGCAGGTGATGGAACTCGGCGAACCCGATGCCTCGGGACGCCGGTCGCCCGTCCCCGTGGAGGGCAAGACCGTGACACTCGACGTGGACCAGGTGATTGTGGCCGTCGGCGTATCGCCCAACCCACTGGTACCGAAGTCCATTGAAGGACTGGAGTTAGGTCGCAAGAATACCATCGTGGTTAACGAGGGTATGCAGTCCGCCCGTCCCGAAATCTTTGCCGGAGGCGACATCGTGCGCGGCGGTGCCACCGTCATCCTCGCTATGGGCGACGGCCGTCGCGCCGCAGCCCACATGGACGAACACCTGACCCGGAACAAGAACGCATGAACGCCCTCTATACCATCGGTCTACTGCTGCTGAGCAATGTGTTCATGACCTTCGCATGGTACGGACACCTGCGTCTGCAGCAGACTGGAACAAGCAGCAACTGGCCCCTCATAGGGGTCATTGCTTTTTCCTGGCTCATCGCCTTCTTCGAGTACTGCTGTCAGGTACCGGCCAACCGCATCGGCTTCGAAGGTAACGGCGGCCCTTTCTCGTTGGTGCAACTGAAAGTCATTCAGGAATGTATCTCGCTCATCGTGTTTGCCGTCCTGGCCAACGTGATGTTCCAAGGGCAGGAACTCCACTGGAACCATGCCCTCGCCTTCCTGTGTCTCGTGGCCGCCGTCTACCTGGTGTTCATGAAATAACTATCGAATAGGAGGATTTATCACAGCCCTACGCTCACGGTGAGGGGTGCCTTCAGGGCGGCGAGTTTGTCGGCAATGCACTGCTGCCAAGCCTGCTGACTCCTCACGTCATACTTGCTCCAGGCCGAACCCCAGTAGTAGGTCAGCTTCTCGCCGGGCTGCACGCCGCGACGGATGCAGAGGGCGTGGCCGCTGATGCCGTTCTGCCCACCGGGGTTCTCCACCAGCTTCGTCTCCGTGGCACCGTCGGGGAAGAATACACCCACGTAGATTTGGAAGTTCTGTGCCGTGGGGTTGTCTGTCGGGTCAGCATACTCCACATAGTCCTTGCCGAGCGTGTAGCTCTTCGTGTCCTCATTGTGTATCACCACCCCCGAGGCGATGTCGAGCGGCTTCGTGCCACCCTCGTACCACACGGTCTGACGGTTGAAGTTCGAACCCTTGTCGAGCGAGAGCAGGCGGTGCTCCGTCAGCTGTTCGCCACCGAAGTCCGTAGCGTTGTAGGTCAGGCGCACTGTGAAGCGCAGCGGTCCGTTGTCCAGTATCTCGTAGTCCCGGTAGCAGTAGGGCAGCGTCATCTGGTCACCTGAGAGCAGTGCCGGCGCACCGCAGCCCAGCGACGGGCCTACCTTGTAGCAGTCGAGTCCGTGACCATGGTCGTAGTGGTAGGTGGTCTGTTCCTCCAGGGCTTTGGCCTCCGCCGTCTTGCCAGCCTTCTTCAACTGCTGGATGCGCGGATGGTTGGCCAGCTCCACATAGTAGCGCGTCTCGTTCTCCAGGTCAGGCGTGTTCTTCAGCCACACGTCGTTGCCGTACGCACGCTCGCCCGTACGCTGCAGGGCAGGACCGTAGAGGCGGTAGGAACCGCGGTCGTTCTCCCAAGCGATATCGTCCACACGCTCGGGGTACATACGTCCGTAGACGGTGTTGACGACGGGACGCGGAGTGCCGCGCTCAATGGTGAACGTAGCCGTGCCGCCCGGGCGCACCGAAGCCTCCACGAGCAGCTGTCCATCGTAGGTCAGCTGGTAGGCCACCTCCTGTCCCAAGGCGTTCACCACACGCAGCTGTCGTCCGCCACTGATGCCTAACTGGCGGAACACCTCCTTAGCCTCCACGGCCACCACCTCCTGACGGAATGTCTGGGTGGGGTTGCTGACGGTGAGCCGGATGGTCTTTCCCGTGGCCGTCAGTGCATCATCGTAGCGCACCTTCTCGCAAGCAGCCAGGAGGAAGGCTCCCGTGCCGAAGTTGGTCGTGCTGGCGGCGGTGAGCGTCTGTCCCTTCACGGCCTTCTCACCGATGGGCTGTACGAAGCCAACACTGCCGTCTGGCTGCAGCGCCACCTCAGCAAGGTATTTCCACGCCGTTAGGGCGGCAGGCTCATAGGCCGTGCGGTCGAGCACGCCATTGTTGATGCCCCACAGCAGCGCGTAGCATATCAAAGCCGTACCGCTGGTCTCGCAGCCTTCCACGTGCTTCGCATCAAGCATGGAGCGCGTCCACCAGCCACCCTTCTGCTGGCAGGCCACAGCAGCAGCAGCCATCTCCGTGAAGCGTTGCTGGTACAGGGCGTAGTACTTGCTGTCGCAGGGGATGTCCTGCATCACCTTGGCCAGGGCGGCCATCACCCATCCATTGCCGCGCGCCCAGAAGTCCTTCTTGCCCGAGTCGGTCTTGTGAGCCGGGTAGATATACTTCCCGTCGCGATAGAAGAGGTGCGACTCCTTGTCGTACATCAGCGAGTCAGCATAGTTAAAGAAGCGCGTCATGGCGGCCAGATAGCTCGTCTTGCCCGTCTGACGGTAGAGCTTGGAGTAGATGGGCATAGCCATATAGAGTGCGTCGCACCACCACCAGAAGTCCGACTGCTCCAGGTTCGTCTGGAAGTCGATGACCTCCATGGTGCGTGCCGTCTTGTGGGCGGCAGGGGTCACCTCATTGAGGTCGAGGTAGGTCTGGAAACAAATCTGCCAGTCGGCAAAGAGCACATGGTGGTTATCCTCACCATAGGTCTGGTAGGTCTTGGTCCACATCCGCTTGTTGCCGCAGCCTGCGCCGCGCCATTTGTTGTGGCGTGCCCACTGGTCGGCATACTCCAGCCACCGGGCTGTGCCCGTGAGCTTGTAGGCCTCCATATTGCCCGTATAGTAGACGGCATCGTCCCAGAAGGCACGCTGCGTCGGCTTGTTGAGCTGCTGATAGTGGTCGTTCACCTTCGTCACAATCTCCAGTGCCGTCAGCGGCGCTGCAGCGGCTTTGGCTTTCTTCTTGGCTGCCGTGGCTGTCAGGCAGCAGGCAGCCAGGGCCAGCATCATCATTGTCTTTTTCATATTTTTCTTGTCGTTGGTTTGTATGGGGAGAGTCTTGTTATTTCTTCAGTTCGCGGTCAAAGAACTTTGCGCACTGCCGGAAGAGGTGGTTGCGCGTGTTACCACCGTAGATGCTGTGGTTGCGGTTGGTGTAGACGAGCTGCGTGAAGTCCTTGTCGGCCTGCACCAGTGCCTCGGTGTATTCCGCCGTGTTGCGGAAGTGCACATTGTCGTCAGCCATTCCGTGGCAGAGCAACAGACTGCCCTGCAACTGCGAGGCGCGCGCGATGGGACAATCGCTGTAGCCCTTGTCGTTCTCGCCGGGTGTCTGCATATAGCGTTCAGTGTAGATGGTGTCGTAGTAGCGCCAGGAGGTGGGCGGTGCAATGGCAATGCCACAGCGGAACACACCGCGCCCCTCGGACAGTGACATCAGTGTATTGAAGCCACCGTAGCTCCAGCCCCAGATGGCCATGCGCTCCCCGTCAACATACGGTTGCTTAGCGAGCCACAGCGCAGCCTCCACCTGATCGTGAGCCTCCAGCTGTCCGAGCTTCAGATACGTGCACTTCTCGAAGTCTGCACCACGTGCGCCCGTGCCGCGCCCGTCCACCGAGACACAGAGGTAGCCCTGCTGGGCGAGCCACTGTTCCAGTACGGCTCCCTGTCCGTTCATGCCGATGCCCCAGGCGTTCTTCACCGTCTGACTACCCGGACCGCTGTACTGGTACATGATGACGGGATATTTCTTCGAAGCATCGAAGCCGGCAGGCTTCACCATCCAGCCGTTCAGCATCACGCCATCGGCGGTGGTCAGCGTGAAGAGTTCGCGCTTGCCGAGGGTGACGCTTTTCAGTTGTTCGCGGAGTTGGGCGTTGTCCTCCAGTGTGGTGAGCGTCTTGCCGCGCTGGTCGCAGAGCGAGTAGACGGGCGGCGTGTTGAGGTCGCTCCACTGGCTGATGAAGTAGCGGAAGCCCTTGGCGAAGATGGCCGTGTTCCAGCCCTTCCGGGGGGTCAGCAGTTCGCGCTTGCCACTGGCACGCGCCACATAGACCTGCTGTTCCGTGGATCCCTGTTCGTGGCTGGCGTAGTAGACATCGCCCGTAGCGTCGTCCACACCATACACCTCCGCCACATCGGCGTTGCCCGTCTCTATGCGACGCAGCAACTGGCCGTTGGTGTTGTAGAGATAGAGGTGCATCCAGCCGTCGCGCTGGCTGGGCAGCAGGATGAAGCGTTTCGTCAGCGTGAGTTGGCTGACGCACTCCTCCTTGACGTATTTCTTGTCGCGCTCCTCTATCAGCAGCTTGCTGAGTGTCGACAGGGGGTTGACGGCATAGAGACGCAGGCAGTTCTGATGGCGGTTGAACGTGGCCACCAGCACCCGGGAGGCATCGTCCATGGCCTTGATGCGCGGGATGTAGCCGTCGCTGTCGAGGGGCACCTGCAACTGGCGTGTCTGTCGGCTGGCAATGTCAAAGCTCCACACGGTGGTCTTGGCATTGTCAGCTCCAGCTACGGGATATTTATAGGTGTAGAAGCCTGGATATTCCGCATATTCCGTGCGCTCGGGTTCCAAGCCCTTAAACAGCGGCATACTGTATTCCTTCACCCGACTCTCGTCGTACTTCACCCACACCAGTTGGCGGCTGTCTGCCGTGAACACCATGGCGCGGTCGTTGCCGAACTCCTCCTCGTTCACCCAGTCGGGAATACCGTTGATGACGGCGTTGCGCTGCCCATCCTTCGTCACCTGCACCTCGGCGTTGTCGTAGAGCAGCTTGACGAGGAAGATGTTTCCATCGCGCACAAAGGCCACCAGCGAACCGTCGGGCGAGAAGAGGGGTGTCTGCTGCGGCCCGTTCTTCGACAGCGGCACCATGCGGTTGCTGCCCATGTTGTAGAGGTAGTAGTCGGCCTTCAACGAGCGGCGGTAAATCTGTTCGGTGTTTGTGCGCACCAGCATCTGCCGTCCGTTGGGACTGACCATATAGTCGTCGATGCGCTCCACGCCATCGGCCTTCACCACGTCGAGTGTGAAGAGTGTGGCCACCGTCTTGCCCGTGCGGAACGAGCGGCGCTCCACCTTGCGGCCATCTGCCGAGAGCTGCGTGTAGGTCTCGCCATCGTCTGTGGCACGGACAGCACTGATGCCCTCACTGCGGTATTTCCCCTCACAGAGGTCTGTGAGCTTCAGGTCACCGGCCTCCATGGTGTTGGTCATTGTCAGGAGACACACGGCTGTCCAGAATAGTCTTTTCATAGCTGTTCATCGTTTTTGTTGTGTTGACTGTTTTTCTTTCAATGGAAGGTCTCTCCCCTATCCTATTCGGGCTTGCTGTAGCGGTCGCCCGTCTGCTGCACCAGGCGGCGCGCAAAGGGTGTGGGATAGCCGGGACGCTGCACGGCAGCCCCGAAGCCCTCCTTGCTGCGCAGGAAGCGTCCCTGTGCATCGACGGGCTTTACGGCCATGTCGTTGTGGCGCACGATGAGGTAGACGGCCAGCTGTTTCCAGCGTGCCAGCATCTGCTGGGCCTGCCGGACACTATATTCGTTGAGCAGTTGCTGCCGCTGGGCAGGCTCCATCTTGCTGGCCTTGGCCTCTATGGCGGGCTGCTGCTGGAAGTAGGCCTGCTGCAGCGAGTCGCGCACCTGCTTCAGGTCGGGGAAGAGGGCGGAATAGCGCGGATAGACCATGTTGCTCACCCAGTTGCACACCCAGTAAGCACTGCGGTCGCTGAACGTCACAGCATCGGCTCCCGGGGCGTTGAAACACTCGGGACGCTCCGTCATGGAGCAATATACGGGCACGTAGGCCACCATATTACCATCGTCGTTGCCAAACCAGAAGCAGCCTCCCACCTCGCGCGGTAGCCACGAGCGCATCTGCGAGACGAACGAGAAGGCCGTCTGCTGCGTGGAGGTAGGCCGCTCGTTGAAGTAGCTCTTGCCGTCCACCTTGAAGTAGAGGGGCGTGGGGCGATAAGGCATCTGCCAGATGCCAGCACCGATGTCGGTGGAGTCGAGGGCAAGGGGTGTCCCCTCGAAGTGGTCGCGCATATCGTCAATGACGTCGGCCACGCTCACCTTCTTGTCGGGCACTACCCAAAGGGGCATATCCTCCGCGTCCTTGTCTCTGCCGAGAGCCCATGGCAGATAGCGTTCCATGCCCTGCTTGTGGCGGTTGAAGAAGCTCCAGGCGCGTGCATCACAGATGCGGCGACCGGCAAAGTCGGGGGCTGCGTAGGTCCATTTCCACGCAAAGTCAGCATCCTTGCCATCGTACCACCCCATCTTCCGCGCATACTTCACCACGTTCTTGGAGTAGAGCACGTTGTCCTTGTCCTTCATGTCGAAGCGTCCGATGCGGCTTTGGTTGGCGTGGGCACAGATGGCCTCGTCGGGGATGCGCAGAGCCACCCACACCGTGCGCTCCTTCGACACCTTGCGGTCTGAGCCGCAGCCCTGCATCTCCATGATCCAAGCCTCGTTGGGGTCGCAGATGGTAAACGTCTCGCCCTCGGAGCAATAGCCGTACTGCTCCACGAGGGTGGTCATCACGCGGATGGCCTCGCGAGCCGAGCGCGAGCGTTGCAGGGCGATGTAGATGAGTGAGCCATAGTCGAGGATGCCTGTGGTGTCCACCATCTCCTCACGTCCACCATAGGTGGTCTCGCCGATGGTCACCTGCCATTCATTGATGTTCCCCACCACGTTGTAGGTCTCTTCGGCCTCGTCGATTTCACCGAGGTAGCGGTTGGTGTCCCAGTCGAAAATCTTTCGCTTCGAACCTTTGGCGTGCTTGCCAGCGGCATAGTGGTAGAGGGGCATATAGGCCCCATACGAGTCGGCGTTGTAGCTGCAGATGACGGAGCCGTCTGCGCTGGCCTTCTTGCCGACGATAAAGTTGGTGCAGGCCAGTGTGTCTGTGGCGGTCACGGTGGCCAAGAGGAGGCCTGCGGAAAGTATCGTTCTTCTGATGTTGTTCATAGGGTTTTCTCCTTTTTATTTTGGGGTTCTCCTTATATATAAATAATGTAGCGGTCAGCAGGCCTTGAAACTCATGTCCAGTCCCTTGACCGAGTGGGTCAGTGCACCGACAGAGATAAAGTCAACGCCCTGCTCGGCATAGTCGCGGATGGTGTCGAAGGTAATGCCGCCGCTCGACTCGGTCTCATACCTGTGGCCGATGCGCCGGACAGCCTCCCCCGTGTCGGCCACGGAGAAGTTGTCAAGCATGATGCGGTCCACACCGCCGTGGTCGAGCACCTGCTGCAACTCGTCGAACGAGCGCACCTCGATTTCTATCTTCAAGTCCAGCCCTTTCTCCTTGAGGTAGCTGTGGCAACGCTCGATGGCCGGGACGATTCCTCCGGCAAAGTCCACATGGTTATCCTTCAGGAGTATCATGTCGAAGAGGCCGATGCGGTGGTTCATGCCGCCGCCAATCTTCACGGCCTGCTTCTCCAGCATACGCATTCCGGGAGTGGTCTTCCGCGTGTCGAGCACATGAGTGCCCGTGCCTTCCAGCCGGTCCACATAGCGGCGTGTCATCGTGGCAATGCCACTCATGCGCTGCATGATATTGAGCATCAGGCGTTCGGTCTGCAACAGCGAGCGCACGCGGCCGCTGACCACCATGGCGATGTCGCCTTTCTTCACCTTCGAGCCGTCGCCCATGAGCACCTCGACTTGCATCTCGGGGTCGAAGCGGTGAAACACTTCCTTGGCCACTTCAACGCCGGCCAGGATACCGTCTTCCTTGATGAGCAGGTGTGAACGGCCCATCGCGTCTTCGGGAATACAACACAGGGTGGTGTGGTCTCCGTCACCGATGTCTTCGGCAAAGGAGAGGTCAATGAGTTGGTCTACAAGTTGTTCTACACTTAACATATCTTTGTGGTGTTAAAGGGTTTTCTTCCGTTTTCCTTTCTCTTTCCTGTACCACAGGCCGAACCATACCAAGGCCACCAGGCAGCACGCTGCGCCCAGCGAGTAGCCGACAGGCTCGGGCAGTGCGAAGGCCTGCTTCGACACGAAGAGGAAGGTGGTGCAGACGGTGGTCATCAGCAGCGCAGGGATGAGCATAATGATCCAAGGCTTGCCTTCGCGCACGAGGTAGACCGTCAGTGTCCAGAGGGTGAACACGCTCAAGGCCTGGTTGGCCCAACCGAAATACTGCCAAATGATGTTGAAGCCATCGGGATTCTGTATCTGCCAGATGAGCAGCACCACGGACGACACGAATAGGGGCACGCAGATGTAGAGGCGTTTGGTGATGGGACGCTGGTCTATATGTAGCCACTCACCGATGATGAGACGGGCGGAGCGGAACGCCGTGTCGCCGCTGGTGATGGGAGCAGCCACCACACCTAACAGGGCGAGGATGCCGCCGGCAGCACCCAGCCAGTCGTTGCACACGATGTTGACTACGGCAGGAGCGGAAGTGGCAAAGCCGTTGTTGACGGCCTCCACCAGCTGATAGCCGGGTGCCGGCTCGCCATAGAAGAACCACGACGAGATGGTGGCCCATATCAGTGCCACGATACCCTCGGTAATCATCGCCCCATAGAAGATGGGACGTCCCATGCGCTCACTCTTCATGCAACGCGCCATCAGTGGACTCTGTGTGGCGTGGAAGCCACTGATGGCTCCGCAGGCAATGGTGATGAAGAGGCAGGGGAATATCTGGTCGGTCCAGGTGTCGGGAGCGGTTGCTGCACCCATATTATAGAAATGGTCCCACAACTCGGGCAACTGCGGCATCTTCACGAAGAGCATCACCATGAGGGCGCAGGCCATGAAGAGCAGGGAGAAGGCGAAGAGCGGATAAATCTTTCCGATAATCTTGTCGATGGGCAGCATCGTGGCTACGATATAGTAGGCGAAGATGACGATAATCCAGAAGAGACTCGAACCCCAGATGGAGTGGAGAATCTCTGCAGGCGAATAGACGAACACCGTGCCCACCATGATGAGCAGCAGCACCGTGAAGGCCAGCATCGACACCTTGGCTCGGCGACCCAGATACTTACCAATCAGTTCGGGCAGGCTGGCTCCATCGTTGCGGATGGAGAGCATACCGCTCAGGTAGTCGTGGGTGGCTCCGGCAAAGATGCAGCCGAGCACAATCCACAGATAGGCCACAGGACCGAACTTGGCTCCCATGATGGCACCGAAGATAGGGCCTGTGCCGGCAATGTTCAGAAACTGAATCATGAAAATCTTCCAGCCAGGAAGCACCAGGTAGTCCACACCATCGGCCTTGGCAATGGCCGGTGTCACGCGATCATCGGGACCGATAATCTTCTCCACGAAGCGTCCGTAGAGAAAATAGCCCGCAAGGAGAGCCACAAGACTCAATATGAAAGTTATCATTTTTGTTTGTTGATTTATAAAGTTCGTGCAAAGTTAATAAAAACTTTATACTTCAAACCGCTTTCTAATGACTTTTTTGTACCTTTGCGCCCAAAATACACGGTAAATTGAAACGAATCACCCTTTTTCTCTGCCTATTATGCCTCCTTTCGCTGGGAGGTCACGCACAACCGAAACACGAAATCCGGGCGGTCTGGCTCACCACTATGAGCGGCCTTGACTGGCCGCGAAGCCACGCGCAACAGGGTGCTGTCCAACGGCAGCAGGAGGAGCTTTGCCACATCCTCGACCAACTGAAGGAAGCCCACGTCAACACGGTACTGTTCCAGACGCGCATCCGCGGCACAGTGGTCTACCCGTCGGCGGAAGAGCCGTGGGACGACTGTCTGTCGGGACAGCCGGGGCTGTCGCCGGGCTACGACCCCCTGCAGTTTGCCATTGACGAGTGTCACCGCCGGGGCATGGAGCTGCACGCCTGGGTGGTGACCATCCCCATCGGGCGGTGGAACGGCGCTGGGGCGCGCAACCTGCGCAAACGCCATCCGCAACTGGTGAAGCGCATCGGCAACGAGGCGTTCATGAACCCCGAGAAGGAGGCCACTGCCGACTATCTGGCCGACCTCTGCGGCGACATTGCCCGGCGCTACGATGTGGACGGTATCCATCTTGACTATATCCGCTACCCCGAGACGTGGAAGAGAACTATCAGCCGCGAGACGGGGCGCAACCATATCACGCGCATCGCCCGTGCCGTCAGCCAGCGCGTCAAAGCCGCAAAGCCCTGGGTGAAGATGAGTTGCTCGCCCATCGGCAAATACGATGACCTGGACCGACAGGACAGCTACGGCTGGAACGCCTACACGCGGGTCTGCCAGGACGCACAGGGGTGGCTGCGCGAAGGCACGATGGATCAACTCTACCCGATGATGTATTTCGACGGCAAGCATTTCTATCCCTTTGCCAGCGACTGGAGCGATAACCGCTACGACGGACAGACCGCAGCAGGACTGGGCATCTATATGCTCTCACCACGGGAGCGCAACTGGTCGTGTGAGACAGTGGAGCGACAGATGAACGTGGCGCGGCAGATGGGGCTGGGACACGCTTATTTCCGCTCCCGTTTTCTGACGGACAACATCAAGGGCATCTATGACTTCGCGTGCCGCTTCGACGCCACGCTGGCACTGGTGCCGCCGCTCAAGACCACCGTGCCTGCTCCGCCTGCGCCCGGAGGGCTGAAGGTGGCGGCGACAGACACGGCCTACTACCTGTCGTGGCCGTCCGTTGCAGGGCACAATCCGTCAGAACGCATAGTCTATACGGTCTATGCCTCTACCGCTTTCCCCGTTGACACCGATAAGGCCAGCAACATCATTGCCATCGGTTGGCAGGACACGGCCATGGCGGTGAAACGCCAGCAGGACAACGCACCGCTTTATTTTGCCGTCACCGCCGTAGACCGCTACGGACAGGAGAGCACGGACAGGCAGGAGGACTTCTGACCATACAACACAGACAACGATTCCGAGAACGCATGGAAAAGATTATATTAGGCATTGACCCCGGCACCAACATCATGGGCTATGGTGTACTGAAGGTGGTGGACCAACGCGCCGAAATGGTGACGATGGGGGTCATCGATATGCGGAAGTTCCCGGACGGTTACCTGAAGCTCGGCCACATCTTCGAGCGCGTCACGGGTATCATCGACGCTTACCTGCCCGACGAGTTGGCCATCGAGGCTCCCTTCTTCGGGAAGAACGCACAGACGATGCTGAAGCTGGGGCGCGCACAGGGCACGGCCATCGCGGCGGCCATCCACCACGGAGTGCCCATCCACGAGTATGCGCCTATGAAAATCAAGATGGCCATCACGGGCATCGGGTCGGCCTCCAAGGAACAGGTGGCTGGGATGCTTCAACGGATGCTGAAGTTCGACAGCGACGCACTGACCAAGTTCCGCGATGCTACGGATGCGCTGGCTGCCGCCTACTGCCATTTCCTGCAGATGGGACGGCCGGAGTCGCAGGCTTCCTACCGCAGCTGGAAGGATTTCGCCAACAAAAACAGAGACCGTATATGCAAAAAATCATAGACATCAGACAGGGCGTGCCCCGCATGGAACAGTGGCGGATGGCGCAGCCCGTAGACTTTCAGGCACTCGATGGGGAGCACATCGCCATCGTGGGACGCAACGGCAGTGGCAAGTCGATGCTGGTGGACATCATCACCGGACGGCATCCGCTGCGTCTGCAAGAGCCGAGCTACGACTTCACACCGAGCACCAAGCCGTTGGTATCGGACAACATCCGCTATATCACGTTTCGCGATTCCTACGGCACATCGGACGGTGCGTACTATCTGCAACAACGCTGGAACCAGCACGACATCGACCCAGAGACACCCCACGTGGGCGACCTCCTGGAGGAGGCTTACCGCACGGCAGGCAGTGACACGGCGGAACGGCGAGCACTGCAAGCGCGGCTCTACGCCCTGTTCCACATCCAACCGCTGCTCGACAAGTACATCATCAGCCTGTCCAGCGGCGAGCTGCGCAAGTTCCAACTCACCAAGACGCTGCTGGCCGACCCACGTGTGCTGATCATGGACAACCCCTTCATCGGACTCGACGCACAGACGCGCGACCAGCTGAAAGCACTGCTGCGCACGCTGTCCGGGGAACGCGCCCTGCAAATCATCCTCGTACTCTCCAAGACGGACGACATCCCGGACTTCATCACCCACGTGGTGGAGGTGCGCGACAGGACGGTGCTGGAGAAGTGTACCTTGGCGGAGTATCTGGAACGGCAGGAAACCGTGCCGCCCCACGTATTGTCCGAGCGGAAGCGCGAGGCCATCCTACAGTTGCCCTCCCGTGCCGACGACTTTTCCGTCCATCAGGTCATTGCCATGCACCAGGTGGGCATCCGCTACGGACGGCGCACCATTCTGCACGAACTGGACTGGACGGTGTGCGATGGTGAACGCTGGGCACTGAGCGGGCAGAACGGCAGCGGCAAGTCAACGCTCCTCTCGCTGGTGTGTGCCGACAATCCGCAGAGCTACGCCTGCGACATCACGCTCTTCGACCGCCGGCGCGGTTCGGGAGAGAGCATCTGGGACATCAAGCGACACATCGGCTACGTGTCGCCGGAGATGCACCGCGCCTATCAGAAAGACCTGCCTGCCGTGCGCATCGTGGCGAGCGGACTGAAGGACTCCGTGGGACTCTACGTGAACCCTGCACCCGAGGAATACAGCATCTGCCGCTGGTGGATGGACATCTTCGGACTGGAGGGACTCTACGACAGGCCGTTCCTCCAACTGTCCAGCGGCGAACAGCGACTGGTGCTGTTGGCGCGCGCCTTTGTCAAAGACCCCCAGCTGCTCATCCTCGACGAACCGCTGCACGGGCTTGACAGCCACAACCGACGGCTGGTGAAGGACGTGATAGAGACGTTCTGCCAGCGGCCACACAAGACGATGGTCATGGTGACCCACTACGAGGAGGAACTGCCCGACAACATCACCCACCGCATCCGTCTGACGAAGCACGCGGAGCAGGAGGAGGGGTAGTCTACTGGTTTTTGAGCTTGGGCAGCGAGAGGTGGTACTTCACCGCCAAGAAGCGGATGGCGCACGTGACGACAAACGACGAGAGCACGGTGGCCTCGATGGGACAACCCCAAGCATCCAGTTGCCAGTAGACCAGACCGCCAGCCACTGCGGCGATGGCGTAGATTTCCTTGCGGAAGATGACCGGCTCGTTGTTCAGCAACACGTCGCGGATGACACCGCCTGCCGACCCCGTGATGCAGCCCATGATGATGGCCACCCAGAAGGGTTGCCCGAACGCCAGCGACTTCTGTATGCCTGCAATATTGAAGAGGGCCAGTCCGAGCGTATCGAAGGCAAACCACGCATTGCTCAGCCGTTCCAGATGGCGCGCAAAGACGATGACGAACAGCAGTGCCGCCGCCGTACATTCCATATAAATCGGTGTGGTCATCCAAAAGGGGCGCGTGCCTAACATCACGTCGCGGATGGTTCCGCCACCGATGGCCACGGCAATGCCGCAGACGTAGCCGCCAAACCAGTCGAACTGCTTGGCAGCGGCGTGGCGGATGCCGGAAATGGCGAAGGCAAAGGTGCCGAGAAATTCGATGATCTGTTGTATCAGTATGTCGTATTCCATATTCATTCCTTGTAGCGGTCGCCCCAATAGTTGACCATCCTTTCGTAGAGTTTCTCCTCGGTCGGTGAGTGTTGTCCGTGCCAGATGCGCTCGTCGGTGAGCGTGTCGGGCAGATACTGCTGCGGCGTGAAGTGGCCGGGGAAGTCGTGCGGATAGCGGTAGCCGTCGTGGTAGCCCAACTCCTTCATCAGTTTCGTGGGTGCATTGCGCAGCGGCAGCGGCACAGGCTGGTTGCCCGTGCGGCGCACGAGGTCCAGGGCAGCGTCAATACCGAGGTAGGCCGAGTTGCTCTTCGCACTGGTGGCGAGGTAGACCGTGGCTTCGGCGAGGGGGATGCGCCCCTCTGGCCATCCTATCTTCTGCACAGCATCGAAGGCGGCATTGGCCAGCAGCAGCGCGTTGGGGTTGGCCAGCCCGATGTCCTCCGCCGCGGAAATCACCAGTCGGCGAGCAATGAACTTCGGGTCTTCCCCACCCTCTATCATGCGCGCCAGCCAGTAGAGGGCCGCATCGGGGTCAGAGCCGCGTATGCTCTTGATGAAGGCCGAGATGATGTCGTAGTGCATCTCGCCGTCCTTGTCGTAGGCCAGGGGGTTCTGCTGCAGTCGCTCCGCCACCAGCTGGTCGGTGACGACGATGGGAGCCGTCTTGTCCGCCGCCTCCACCACGAGTTCCAGGACGTTGAGCAGCTTCCGCGCATCGCCACCACTGTAGCGCAGCAGCGCGTCGGTCTCCTTCAGCGTGATGTCCATCTCCCGGAGGTAGATATCCTTGGTGACAGCGCGGTGGAGCAGTGCGAGCAGGTCGTCCTTCTCCAGCGGTTTCAGCACGTAGAGCTGGCAACGGGAGAGCAGCGGACGGATGACCTCAAACGAGGGGTTCTCCGTGGTGGCTCCTATCAGCGTCACCACGCCCTTCTCTACCGCCCCGAGCAGCGAGTCCTGCTGCGACTTGGAGAAGCGGTGTATCTCGTCGATGAACAGAATGGGGGAAGCCTCGTTGAAGAAGCGTCCCTTCTGCGCCCGTTCTATCACGTCCCTCACGTCCTTCACACCGCTGGTCACGGCGGAGAGCGTGTAGAACGGGGTCTCCAGGCGGTGGGCGATAATCTGCGCCAGCGTGGTCTTCCCCACCCCTGGCGGTCCCCAGAGGATAAAGGAGCAGATGTGGCCGGAGTCTATCATCCGGCGCAGCACAGCCCCCTCCCCGACAATGTGCTGTTGCCCGATGTAGTCGTCGAGGGTCTGCGGTCGCAAGCGTTCTGCCAATGGTTCTGCCATACTCTGTTGCGTAAAAATATTAAATCTGGAAATCCGCTGCAAAGATACGCCTTTTGCCGGAAACCGCAAAATGTTTTTGCCGCAGAATGTCTCATCGATTGTTTTTCTGCATCATTTGGTGGTTCAGAACAGGAAGTTCATGAATCGCTTGGTGTTCGCTTCCTTTTGCTTCATCTCTTCCTGCATCCTTTGCATCGCCATCTT
>CAVFBU010000032.1:0-22493 GCA_963620725.1 Vescimonas coprocola | reverse complement strand
ATGGTGCAAAGGTACGTAATCGACTGGAAATAAACGAAGAAATGCATATTTTTTTCAATAAAAAGTTGCTATTATTGATTCAAATGGGTCAAAATTATATATAATGTACGCGCGCGAGGCCGTCTGTCCCGTGAATGAAAAGAAAAGCGAGCTTTCCCTCTACATTCGCTGCTCCAAAATTTGTTTTTTCGCTCGCTTAATCGTACCTTTGACGCTTCGCGTCGAAGGTAGGCTGCACCTCGGAAAAATCCAAATAAATTTGGTTTTTCTCTCGGTTTGCACTACCTTTGCAGGCAATATGGCACAAGAGAAGGTGACTTTCGACCAGGTGATGCGCGACTTGAAGGCGCGCCAGTTCAAACCCGTCTACTACCTGATGGGTGAGGAAGCCTATTATATCGACAAGATTGCCGACTGGATTGCCGACCATGTGCTCCAGCCCGAAGAGCGGGACTTCAACCAAACCGTGCTGTTTGGTTCGGAGGTCACGGGAGCACAGATTGCCGATGCGGCCAAACGCTATCCGATGATGGCCGAACACCAGGTCATCATCGTCAAGGAAGCGCAGAACGTGAAGGATACGGAGGCCCTCGAACGCTATTTTAAGTCGCCCATGCCGTCCACCATCTTAGTGATGTGCCATAAGAATGGTACGGTGGATGGAAGGAAGCGTGAATATGTGAAGGCCATCCGGGAAGCCGGCGTACTCTTTGAAAGCCAGAAGCTCCGCGACCGCGACCTGCCGGCGTTCATCGAACGCTACCTCAACACCCACCAGGCCTCCATCGACCCTAAGTCCACCCAGATGATAGCCGACTATGTCGGGACTGACCTCCATCGGTTGACCGGTGAACTCGACAAGGTGCTCGTGGCTTTGCCCGAGACGGATAGGAGAGTGACACCCCAGGTGGTGGAAGACCAGATCGGGGTGAGCAAGGACTTCAACATCTTCGAACTGCGAAATGCCATTGTCAACCGCGATGTGTACAAGGCGAACCTGATAATGAATTATTTTGACAGCAATCCGAAGGCTGGCGGACTCTATGCGGTGCTCCCGTTTGTCTTCAGTTATTTCCAGAATCTGTTGATTGCCTATTATTGTCCCGAACGGAACAACCGTGAGGCACTGGCGCAGTGGTTGGAAATGCGGAGTGCATGGGCCGCCAACGACTATGTGACGGGGATGCGGAACTACACCGCCATGAAGGTTTTCCAGATTATCGGTAAGATCAGAGAAACGGATGCGAAAACCAAGGGTCTGGACAACCCCAACACACCTCCAGAAGAGCTTGCAAAGGAGCTTATTTTCTATATTCTGCACTAAAAAAGGGCTTTTTTGAGGCTCTTTTTTTCTATTTCAACCATTTTCCTGAACATAAAAAATCGGCCTCAAACGCCGATTCCAACTCACTTTTCCGGCTTTTTTCCTCGCTGAGAATGGCGTATTTTTGAACGTTTCCTGCCAATATTCGAAAGTGGGCAAAAACGGGAAAAACAAGGAGATTTCTCCTAGAGAAATTCAGAGTTAACAAACTTTATGTTTTGGTTTTGTGAATTTAGAAAGTAAAAGAAGAAAGAAACGAAGATTAGAATTTAAAACACGAAAGACCAATATCACCAAATCAGTGGAATTTAGAAAGCAAAACTTTAGTATTCAAAACGAAGATTTGAAGGTTTAGAAAACAATATTCATATTTATACAAGTGGCATTTTATCCTATAAAGAGCAAAAAATCAGCCGTTTTCGTCAGTATATGCCCGTAAACACCCATACAATATCCTTAACCGCCCCTGCGAACGATGCAAAATCAGGTAAAAATCGTCCATTCTACGTAAATAACACAATAACAGCCAAATCAATGCCCTATAATCCTTAAAACAAGGGTGAATATCACTTTTGACACGTAATATTTAGGTTTTAATATTAAAAGATAAAATGAGTTCTTATAACCCGTTGGAATTTTAAATTGTAAATTCGAAATACAAAATTTGAAAACATAAATTCTTTCTACAAATGTTGTGTATTCCAAAAAATCTGTTTACCTTTGTAAACTGAAAGCAAAATACCTATTTTACCCCAAAAACGACCCTATTATGGAGATGAAAGACCGCATCAGGCGCATTATGGAAGAGCAGCACATGAGTCAACAAGTGTTTGCCGACTTTATAGGATTGTCGGCTGCCACCTTGAGCAGCATCTTCAACGGACGTACCCGTCCCACCCTCAACATCGTCGAAGCCATCAAAAAGAAGATTCCCTCCATCAACACCGATTGGCTTCTGATGGGCATCGGAGATATGCACGTAGAGGTCGGTGAACGGGCGACAGATACTCCCCCGGTATCCACTTCCACCCCATCGGAACCGATGCTTGATTTTACGACCCCTACTCCAGAACGGACATCGGCAGCTCCGATACCCACTTATCCGCACAGTGTACAAAGTACACGTATGGAGTTGAGAGATTTTGATACGAAAAAACAGGACAAAGAGCCACGCAAGGTAACGGAAATCCGGGTCTACTATGATGACCAAACCTACGAGACCTTTGTGGAAAAATAGACGGATTTATGACCATCACTATCATTGTATTGATTGTTACTATCGCCATGTTTATCTGGGGACGCGTGCGTGGCGACGTTGTCGCCTTGTCGGCCCTTATGGTGCTTACGGCTACCGGTGTGTTGACCACCTCAGAGGCATTGAGCGGTTTCTCGTCACCGATAGTCATTATGATGGCGGGACTATTTATTGTCGGAGGAGCCATTCTGCAGACCGGGTTGGCCCATTCCGCTGGCAACAGTATCTCAAGGCTGGCCCGTGGAAACGAGACGCGCGCGTTCATCTATGTGGTGCTGGCCACCTCCGTAATCGGAGCCTTTGTCAGCAATACCGGCACCGTGGCCATTATGATGCCCATCATCATGAGTATGGCGGCCAACTCCGGCATCCGCTCCTCGCGTCTGCTGATGCCCGTGGCCTTTGCGGGTAGTCTGGGCGGTATGTTGACGCTGATAGGTACCCCTCCCAACCTCGTCATCAGCGAGACGCTGGAGGAGAATGGCTATGCCCCGCTGGCCTTTTTCTCTTTCCTTCCCGTGGGTGTGATGGTCATCTTGATCGGACTGGCGGTGTTGCTCCCGATGAGTCTGCTGCTGGTGAAGAAGAAAGACAAGCATGACAACGGTGGCCAGGGCAAGAGTGTGAACGATTTGGCGGCGCAGTATCACCTGTTCGACAACATCTACAAATATAGTGTAGGCGAGGAGGATGGCGGTCTGGCCGGAAAGCGCGTCCAGGAGTTGGACTTACAGAGCCGCTACGGCCTGTCGATACTGGAGATACGCAATGAGACGAGAAATGCGCTGGGCAAGGAAATCCGCCAGAACATGGCCTGGGCAGGTACGGTCATCGGCAAGGGCGACATCCTGTATTTCTATGGCGACCGGCAGGGTATGGAGGCGTTTGCCAAGGACTACCGTCTGACGCGGATAGCGACCGACCGGCTGGACTTCTACGACATCGGCATCTCAGAAATCGTGGTGCTGCCGGGATCGCGCCTGATAGGGACGCGCATCAGAGACTCCCGTTTGCGCGAGGACTATTCCGTCAACATCCTCAGCATCTGCAGAGACAAGGAATACATCAAGGAGGAGCTGGGCGACCACCGCCTGCGCAACGGTGACATCCTGTTGGTGCAAGGCCAGTGGAACAAGATTATGCAGTTGAACCACGAGAACGAGAACTGGGTGGTGTTAGGACGGCCCGACAAGTTGATGGAGAAGGTGTCGCTTGACTACAAGGCACCGGCTGCAGCAGCTATCATGGTGCTGATGATTGTGATGATGGTGTTCGACTTCATTCCGGTTAGTCCCGTGACGGCGGTGATTACGGCCGCCCTACTGATGATTTTCGCTGGCTGTTTCCGCAGTGTGGATGCCGCCTATAAAACCATCAACTGGGAGAGTATCGTGCTGATTGCCTCCATGATGCCCATGTCCATCGCGCTGGAAAAGACCGGCGTGTCGCAGATTGTGTCGGAGAATATGGTGGGCAGTTTAGGTGCCTTGGGCCCCTACGCCCTGTTGGCCGGGATGTATTTCACCACGTCGTTGATGACCATGTTCATCAGCAACACGGCCACGGCGGTGCTCATGGCTCCTATCGCCCTTACCGCCGCCCAGCAGATTGGTGTGAGTCCCTATTCCTTTATGTTTGCCGTGACGTTGGGAGCCAGCATGTGTTTCGCCTCGCCGTTCTCCACGCCGCCCAATGCCTTGGTGATGAAGGCCGGTCGGTATACTTTCTTAGATTATGTATGGGTAGGCTTGCCTTTGCAGCTTATCATCGGTGTCATTATGACCTTCGTCCTGCCTTTGCTCTTCCCCTTTGCATGATGACGATGGGGGGCTGCTACTCCTCAATGTGCGCGAGTGAATGGAAAAGATAGCGCACCAGATTGAAAGGCGACTCTTGGGGGAAGAGATGTAGGCGCCGGATGTCGCAGTATCCGCGCAAAAGGAAGGAACGGACGTTGAATTCGCGGATGAAGCGTTGGGCTTCCTTGGGCGACGAGGCTTTAGCAAACGGAATTTCGTCAGCCGTGAAGTCGAAGAGGCTGACCAACAGAGATGCTGTGAGGCTGGCCATCTGCTTCATATGGAGCTTTACTATCCACGTGCGGATGCGCCCGTAATCGATATCATCGTGGGTGGTACGGAGATAGATGGCCAGTTCGGTGATTTGCCGCAGGTGGATGCCTTGGCTGAGCAGGATGCGTGCGAGTCCCACCAACCGAAGCATGAATGCCGTTGTGGCCTGTCGGCTTTCAACCGGAAGCTCCCGTTCCGCCCGCCGTAGCAGTCGGCGGAGTTTCCAGTTGAGTAGGGGATTGGAGAAGTGTTGCTCCTTTTCCTCCAGACGCTCGCTGTTATATGCTGCCTGTTCAGAATAAGCATTGGCGACAGCCTGTTGCCAGCGGTCGCGCTGTTTCCCGTCAATATGCAGAAAGAAATCATCGGCAGACAACAGTATTCCCTCGTAGACCCATGGCGTGAGGTCGTGGGCTTGGGCAAAGTTGAGCACCCTGTTCCACTTCCATGCCGACATAGGTTCCAGCGGCAGGTGCTCGTTGAAAGCCCCTTCACGCAGTAAGCGAATACCATTGCGCTGGATGATGTTCATGGCTCGTTACAGCGTGACACCGTTCTTAAAGATAGAAATCTCGCGATAGCCATGCTCCTCATTGCGTGCCTGCTGTCCGTTGGCCACGGCCAGCACCTTGTCAATGAACTCCGGCAGAAGCTCCTGCATGGTGCGCCCCTCCACGAGTTGTCCGGCAGAGAAGTCCACCCAATGCGGTTTGTTGCTGGCCAGGGTGGGGTTTGTGGCTATCTTCATGGTTGGCACGAAGGTGCCGAACGGCGTGCCGCGCCCAGTGGTGAAGAGCACGATGTGGCAGCCGCAGGCCGCCAGGGCGGTGGCTGCCACGAGGTCGTTGCCCGGTGCCGACAGCAGGTTCAGTCCATCGTGTTGCAGGCGGTCGCCGTATTCCATCACACCGCTGACGGGAGCCTTGCCACACTTCTGAGTGCAGCCCAGTGCCTTGTCCTCCAGGGTGGAGATGCCGCCGGCCTTGTTGCCGGGACTCGGGTTCTCGCCGACGGGTTCGCCGTGGGAGAGGAAGTATTCCTTGAAGTTGTTGATCATGGATACCGTCTGTTGGAACAGCTCTGGGGTCTTGCAGCGGTTCATGAGAATCGTCTCCGCCCCAAACATCTCAGGCACCTCGGTCAGCACACTGGTGCCGCCCTGTGCCACGAGCCAGTCGCTGAACTCGCCCACGAGTGGGTTGGCGGTGATGCCGCTGAAGCCATCGCTGCCGCCACACTTCAGTCCGATGCGAAGTCGGCTGACGGGTACGTCAACGCGCTGGTCTTGGCGCGCCGTCTCATAGAGCTGTCGGAGCTGTTGCATGGCCGCTTCCACCTCGTCGCCTTCGACGCGTTGCGTGACCAGCAGTTTGATGCGGTCTTTGTCATAGTCGCCCAGCATAGCCATGAAGTCCTCGGGCTGGTTGTTCTCGCATCCCAGGCTGAGCACGAGTACGCCGCCGGCGTTGGGATGCAAGCAGATGTCGCGCAGGATCTTGCGCGTGTTCTCGTGGTCGTCGGAGAGTTGCGAGCAACCATAGTTATGATGCCACGTCCAGATGCCGTCCACGCCCTCGCAGTGCGTCTCAGCCTGCAGGCGGTGCGCCAGTTGTTCGGCAATGCCGTTGACGCAGCCCACGGTCGGTACAATCCATATCTCATTGCGCACACCCACGTCACCATTCTTGCGCACATAGCCCTTGAAGGTGCGGTGTTCATCCGCGATGTGCAGTGTGCTATCCACAGGTTGGTAGGTGTACTCCAGTGTTCCGCTGAGGTTCGTCTTCAGATTGTTCTCGTTCACCCAGTCGCCGGCCTTGAGGTCTGTTTGGGCGTGTCCGATGGGGTATCCATATTTGATGATGTCGTCCCCCTGCTTCACATCCTTGAGGAGCACCTTGTGTCCGGCAGGCGTGTCCTGATTGAGGGTGATGGTCTGACCGTCGATTTCAATGGTGTCTCCCTTTTGCTTGGCTTCGAGGCACACCACGACCGAGTCGGCAGGATTAATCTTGAGATAAGTCTTGAGTGGTTTCATACTGTACAGTAGTTTAGTTTATAGATGTAGTGTTGCGGTTTATCCGACGTTGGTGCGCCGGTAGAAGTCGATATTCTCCTTGGTGAGCAGTTCGATGGGCATATAGTTGATGGGTTCCACCTCCTTCTTGAGTACGATGGCACGGAAGAGCGCCTCGACACAGGTGTAGCCCTGCATGAACCCGTGTTGTGCGATGAGGAAAGAGATGCTGCCCTGCCGCACACATTCCGCGTTCTTCGGCACCATGTCGTAGCCCATAATCTGTACGTTGCGCCGGTTGGAGCGCAAGAGGAACTCGCCGACCAGGTGTGCCTTCGAGTTGAAGGTGATGCAGTGGTGGACGAGAGGGTGGTTGGTGAAAAACTCCTCCAACTGATCATCGTATTGTTTCCGGTCATCGTCCAGTGACAGGTTGACCTCAGTGATAGCCACCTCGGGGAAGTGGTCGTGCATATAGTGGCGGAATCCCGTCTCTCGGTTCTCCTGCTGTTTCGAAGCCACATTGCCGTTGCGCATCTGTTTCATCAGCATGATTTCCGTCTCGTGAGGAGCCAGCATCATAAGGATGCGGGCAGCAAAATAGCCGCTGGAGAACGAGTCCTGTCCGAAGAACGTCAGCGGCTTGAGGTCGGGCATATAGGAGTCGAGCAGGACGAAGGGAATCTGTTGCAGGTGGAACTGGTCGCAGTATCTGCGCATGATGTCGATTTTTGTCGGCACCATGATGATACCATCGGGCTTCGCCTTGAGACATTCGTCCATGACTTTCTCGAAGGTCTCTGCGGCAAACCGGTTGTAGTAGAGCAGCTTGACCGACACCCGGAAGTCGCGGAGCCGCTTGCAGGCGGCCAACGCCCCTTCCTCCACCTCGTCCCAGTACGCCTCCGAGTCGTGTTTCGGCAGGATGCAGTAGAACTGGTACGACTTGTTGTAGGCCAGTGCCGAGGCATACATATTGGGCTGATAGTCCATTTCCGCCAGGGCTTTCTCCACCTTTTCGAGTGCCCCTTTCGACACGTTCGGGCGCTTGTGGAGCACCCGGTCGACAGTGCCGACGCTGACACCAGCACGTTCGGCAATATCCTTGATTCTTATTTTGTCCGTATCCATAATTCGCTTGCAAAGGTACGAATAAGCGAGAAAAATACAAAATGAAAACCCGTTTTCTTTTTGTATTTCCGTGCGGGAGCACCTTCCTTTTCTATTTATCCTTTTCTTTGTTCTTCCGCTTTCTAATGCCGAACAGGTCGCGCAGGTCAGAGAAGTCCTTCTTGAGAATCAGTCCGAGTCCCTGCGTGTTCAGGCTGGACTTGGTGAAGTATCGGTCGTTGGTTTGGTTGTAGACCTTCAGGGACAGGTTGCCGTTGGGCACGAGCAGGTAGCGCACGTCAAAATCGCCGATGAAGGTGGTGTTGGCCGTGTTGGCCTTGTCGCGGTAGCCAAACTGTCCGTTCAGTAGCAGTCGGTTGTTGAACATTCGTCCGCTGACCATTCCTTCGTATTCCGCGTTGTTCCATCCCTCGTTGCCCGTTGAGATGTTCGCCCCGAAGCTCCAGTCGTTGCTTTTGATGACCGACTTGAGTAGCGTGTTGAGTTGGCTGCTCAGTGTGCCGGACAGCAGGCTCTGCATGGCCAGTGCGGTCTGGCTCTGCTGTGTGCCACTGGTTTCCGCATTGTTGGCTCCCTGCGGATAGAAGCGTCCGATGCCCAGCAGGTAGAGCACCTGTTGGTTCATCTCCTCTTGGCCGTTGATGATGGAGCGCACCATCTGTTTCTCGTCCGTATTGACATTGGGCATATCGAAGTCGAAGTCGACGATGGGACTGGCTGGTTGCCCCGTGATGTTCATCAGGCAGTTGACCTTGACCGTATTGGAGAAGCTCTTTCCCACGTTGAGGTCGCTGAGCGACACCCCGTTCACCGTGTGCATGGCCTGGAGGTTGAGGGTGGCCTCGTAGGGGTCGCCGGCAAAGATGATGGTTCCGCCAGGTTGGAAGGTGAAGTCCTTCTTGATGATTTCCTGTATGGTGACCCCGTAGGTGCCGTGTTCCACCTGATAGGTGCCGAACATCTGGAAGCCACCCTTGTTGAACCACGTAGCGCGGAGCACCCCGTTTCCGTTGAGCGTGATGTAGTCGTCGGTCTGGCTGTCCATCAGCAGCCGCAGCGTAGCCTTTGGTGTGCAGTTGATGAGGAAATTGATTCTCATGTCCGAGCGGTCTTCCAAGGGACTGTCGTTCTGCTTCTTCCGCTCCGTCCTGTCTGTCTTGTCTGTCCGCTCCAATGCCGTGTCGTTGTCGTTTCCCCAGCGGATGAACTCCTGGTTGCCGATAGCGTCCGGCTGTGCCACGTTGTAGGTGAAGGAAGAACCCTGTTCCGGGGTAATCTCCAGGTCGATGGTCGTCTCATCGGGACGGCCGTGCAGTCCGACGCGCCCGGTGCCGTAGATGGTGCCGTAGAATGTCTCGTCGCCGAAGTCCGTGAAATCGTAGGCCAGTAGCCGCTGCGCATCCACGAAGATGTCGTAGGTCAGATGCGTCAGGTGCTGGTGGTGGATGCCTCCTGTGACGATGCCCTGCTGTCCGTTTTTATCATAGATGGGGCAGGAGTCGAAGACGATTTCGTCTGGCACGAGTGTGATGGTGTCGTTCCGCAGCCAGTAGGTGCATCCCGTCGGGCGGACATCCGCCTCGCCGTTGACCACGAGTTGTCCAGCGATATTGATGGTGCTGAGCGGTCCTGACAGGCGTACGGCTCCCTGTGCTGTCCCGTCCAGGCGCGAGATGAAACTCTTGGTGAACGACTGCATGAAGTCCGTCCGCGTATGCTGCGCCCTGATGTCAAGGTCGATGAAGCTCTTCACGGGAGAGACGTATCCGTCAATATACGTTTTCGACGGTCGTCCGTCCGGGTGTTGTCCGTCGTCGGCAATGGCGTGGATGTCTATCTGTTGCTGTTGGTCGTTCCATTCTGCAGCGGCATGGAGCACACCCATCCGCCCGTGTTCAAACTTGAAGTCGTCCACCGTCAGTTGTGCCGAAGCCTTGGGCTTGTTGCTGAATACGGCACTGGCCTGTACCAGTCCGGTGGCTTGCCCGTTGAAGTCCACGGCGTGGAAGTTGACGAGTTCCAGGATGTATTCGATGTCCAGGTCGTTGAGTGCGACGTGGAGGCTGTCGGTGTTCATGGTCGATGCTGTACCGTCAACGATGAGGTGTTGGTCATCGTGGCGGATGGTGAAATGGCGGATGTCCACGTGGTTGGGCGCATAGCGGATGGTGCTCGGCTCCACGTTCCACCTGGTGTTGTGAATGTTGATGTGTGAGGGGTTGACGCGGATGTTAGCCGCCTGCTGTCCGTCTTCCGTCTTGTGGAACATGGTGGTGGCGTTGAGCGTTCCGGCCATGGTCTTCTCCGCTTTATGGTTGTCCCAGTGGAGGGTGGTATTCAGCCTGTTGTCGCGTGCCGTTGCCGTGATGTTGATGTCCATCTGATTCTCGTTGTCCATGACTTTCACCACCCCCGTCTGGCAAGCCAGGCTGTCTCCGGGCGTACTGATGCTGGCGTATCCATCGCGGTAGCTGTTGCCATCGTAGTAGAACTCGGGAGCCCGTGCCGTCAGACTGACGGTGCCGGTGTTGCCCTGTACAAAGCCATCGATGGTGACGGGTTGCCGGATGGCCAGTGGAATCCTCAGTACGCGCTGCAGCCAGTCGCTCTTGGTCATGGTGAGACGCAGTGCGAAATCGTTCTTTGCCATGGTGGGCAGGCCGGAGAGGGTAGGGAGGTGGCTGTCCAGAAAGTCGGTGAGACTCCCCTTCAGTGCCTTGAAGTCAAAGGTACCCGTGATTTCCGCCTGGGCAAAGTCACTGTCCAGACGGACGAAATGCGTTGATGCTTCATAGCCCGACTCGATGCGCAGCTCGTCCAGTTCGTAGCTGTCTGTCGGCGAAATCATCGAGAAATTGCGGATGCTGATGTGTCCCGTCGCGTTGTCCGCCCGGCTTCCGCTGATGTCGGACTCCACATCGGCGAAGAAGCGAGCGTCGCCCCATTTGTCGGAGAGGTTGACGGCTTTCGGTGAGAAGTTGAGCAGGGAAGCCCGAACCTGTATGTTCCTGTTGCTGCCGTCCGTCTGGCTGTTGCCCGAGAGGACGAGTCCGATGTTCGGGTCGTTGATGGAGAGGTTGCCGCTGATGAGTCCGGCCTGGTACTGTCCGTCCATATTAATGTTGCGGTAGGGGTAGTCGTTGTAGACGAACTGTCCCACCGTGCCTTTCACGGTGGCAGAGGGGTGCTGGCTGTCCAGAGAACCGCTGATGGCCATGTCTGCCGTAGCCGTACCGAAATGGCTGTTGTCCAACAGTCGCTGGAGGTCAATGCCGTCCGTCTTGACCGTTGACTGGAATGATTGGTCGGCTTCCTTTGCGAAGTGCAGTTGCAGGTTGCCGATGTCCGTGTGGATTTGCTGTTGGACGCGCACCTGCTCCAAGGCTGTTCCCTCGGCACTGCCGTGCAGGCGTATGGCTCCCATCCTCACCAGAGGTTCGGGAATGTTGATGCTGTTGCCCTTTAGGTTCTCGGAGATGAAGTTGACGGTTTTTGCCGACAGCGACATGGTGTTGACGTGTACCTGCCACCGTGGCTTCTTCGTGAGGTGTTCCACCCTTCCGTTGCAGTTAACGGCCATATCACCGGTGGTGGAGGCTATGGACAGGTGGCGGATGTGGACGTTGTCCTGCTCCCCCGAAAAGCGGGACTGCAGCGATACCGTCCCCGTAAAGGCGTTGAGGGAGGGCAGCAGGGCACACAGGTCGTGTGGCGCAATCTCCGAAGGCTTTATCTCGCCCCGGTAGTGGAGCGTGCTGAGGTTGATTTTCCCGTGTTCCATCTGGTAGTCGGCCCGGAGGTCGGTGAGTTGGAGGCGGGTGTCCGGCAGTTGGAGGGTGAGCTGCTCCAGTCTGCTGTGCGTGCGTCCACATTCCAGTTGGAACGCCAGTCGCCGGATGTCCAGTCCGCTCTGTTCTCTGAGGGCGATGTTCTTGGCCGTGACGCTAAGGGAATCGTTGGTCAGGGTGTGGATGAGCAGGTGTGAACTGATGTTCTCCGCCTTGATGTGGTTCACGTCAAGTTGTCCCTGCTTCCGGGGCATCCATTTCCGGTCGAAGCAGACCGTTGAGCGCCGCATAATCAGTGAACCCAACCGCAGGTCAAGGTGGCTGTCGCTCTTCGGTTCTTTGGAGGCGAGCGAGTCCAGCACGAACTGGAAGTTAGTCTTGCTGTCTGGCCGCTCCTGGTAGAGCAGGAGCTTGGCTCCAAAAATCTGCGCCGTCGAGATGTCAATCCTGTCCGATGTAATCAGTGGAAGAAGGTTGATTCTGACACTCAGGCGGTTGGCCGTCAGCAGCGGTTTTCCCGACTGGTCGTCCATGCGCACCCCGTCAATGACCACCCGGTTGAGCCATCCAGGGTTGACGGCTTCGATGCGCACCGCCGTACCTAACTTATGGCTCAAAGCCGCAGCCACCCTGTCTCCGGCATATTGTTGTATGCTGGGGATGCGGAATATCAGGATTGTCAGCAGGTAGACAGCAATGACCGTCCATATGATGAATTTCAGAACAGTTCTCAGTATGCTCACTGGCTCTTTCAATGCGTTTGGACTACAAAATTACGGAAAAAGTTGCGAATATTGATTATTTTAAGGATTATTTTCGCCAATTAGACCTATTTTTACTAATTTTGCAGTCACCATTCGAGCAATTAATCTTTAAAAGATAGACAAATGACAGATGTGATCAAGTTACGCAAAGGCTTGGACATTCACCTTCAGGGCAAGGCCGAAGGCAAGGTCATCCAGTTGAAATCCAACGGGCAGTATGGCATCGCCCCTGCCGATTTCGAGGGTGTCGTTCCCAAGGTTGTCGTTCATGAGGGCGACCATGTCAAGGCCGGGGAGGCCTTGTTTGTCAACAAGCAGTATCCCGAAGTGAAGTTCGCTTCGCCCGTCAGTGGCACAGTACGCGAAGTGGTGCGCGGCGAGCGCAGGAAGGTGCGCTGCATCCGGGTGGAGGCAGACCCAGAGCAGGAGTCCGTGGACTTTGGTCCGAAAGACCCGTCGCAGATGGACGGAAAGGCCGTTGTTGAGGCGTTGCTTGAGGCCGGCCTCTTCGGTTATATCAACCAGTTGCCCTATGCCGTTTCCACCAACCCCACCGTGCTGCCGAAGGCCATCTTCGTTTCCGCCCTCCGCGACAAACCCCTGTCGTGCGACTTCGAACTGGAGGTGAAGGGCGAGGAGGAGGCTTTCCAGTTGGGACTGACCGCCCTCTCCCGTATCGCCACCACCCATCTGGGCTGCGGCAAGGGTTCATCCTTCGTCGAAGGCTACCGCGACGTTCAGACCCACGTGTTCGATGGGCCGTGTCCTGCCGGCAATGTCGGTGTTCAGGTCAACCACATTGACCCGGTCAACAAGGGCGAGGTGGTGTGGACTGTTGAGCCTACCGCCGTGCTCTTCATCGGTCGTCTGCTGAAGACGGGGCGCGTAGACCTGCACCGGTTGGTGGCCCTCTGCGGCAGCGAGGTGAAGCAGCCTGCCTATGTGCGGATGATCGTGGGCGAGGAACTCTCCACGCTCCTGTCCAACAGCTACGATGCTGACCACCGTGTGCGCATCATCAACGGCAATGTGTTGACGGGCTGTCCCACGACCAAGGAGGGATTTCTCGGTGCACACAGCAGTGAGGTGACCGTCATTCCCGAGGGCGACAGTGCCGACGAGCTGGTCGGCTGGATTATGCCGCGCTTCGGACAGTTCAGTACCAGCCGCAGCTATTTCTCGTGGCTCTGCCCCAAGAAGAAATATGCACTTGACGCGCGTGTGAAGGGTGGCGAACGCCACATGATTATGAGTGGCGAGTACGACCGCGTGCTGCCTATGGACATCTACGGCGAGTTCTTGATTAAGGCCATCATCGCCGGCGACATCGACCGGCAGGAGCAGTTAGGCATCTATGAGGTCAGTCCCGAGGACTTCGCCCTGGCCGAGTTTGTGGACTCTTCCAAGCTGGAGTTGCAGCGCATCGTCCGCGAAGGTCTGGACATTTTACGTAAAGAAAACGCATAACAATGAAAGATATGAGTGCATTAAGGAATTTTCTCAATAAAGCGAAGCCTCATTTCGAACCCGACGGAAAGCTGCACGCCTTCCGCAGCGTGTTCGATGGTTTTGAGTCTTTTCTGTACGTACCCAATACCACAGCGCGCACGGGTGTGAACATCCACGACGCCATCGACTCCAAGCGCATCATGAGTATGGTGGTTATTGCCCTGTTGCCTGCCCTGCTGTTTGGTATGTACAACGTGGGTTACCAGAACTACCTGGCAGCCGGCACACTGGCCTCGGCCAGCTTTCTGGAGATTTTTGTCTATGGTGCCTTAGCGGTGCTGCCCAAGGTGCTGGTGAGCTACATTGTCGGTCTCGGCATTGAGTTCGCTTGGGCACAGTGGAAGGGTGAAGAAATCCAGGAGGGCTATCTCGTCAGCGGCATCATCATCCCCCTGATTGTGCCAGTGGGTTGTCCGCTGTGGATACTGGCACTGGCTTGCGCCTTTGCCGTCATCTTCTGCAAGGAGATTTTCGGCGGCACGGGTATGAACCTGTTCAATCCGGCCATCTCCGCCCGTATGTTCCTCTTCTTTGCCTATCCCTCCAAGATGACGGGCGACCAGGTATGGATTGCCCGCGACAGCATCTTCGGACTGGGCAACACACTGCCCGATGCCTTCACGGCGGCCACACCGCTGGGACAGATTGGACAGGGCATTGCCCCTGACGCTTCGCTCCTCGACATGGCTTTGGGCTTCATTCCCGGCTGTATCGGCGAGACCTCCGTAGTGGCCATTGCCATCGGAGCTGTCATCCTGCTCTGGACGGGCATTGCCTCCTGGCGCACCATGGTCAGCGTGTTTGTCGGCGGCGGCTTGATGGCCCTGCTCTTCCAGTCGTTGGGAATGACACCGATGCAGTGGTACGAGCAGTTCCTGTTGGGCGGCTTCGCCTTCGGTGCTGTGTTCATGGCCACTGACCCCGTGACCTCCTGCCGCACGGAAGGCGGCAAGTACATCTACGGCTTCATCATCGGTGCCATGGCCGTCATCATCCGCGTGATGAACGCCGGCTACCCCGAGGGTATGATGCTGGCCATCTTCTTCGGCAACATGATTGCGCCCACCATCGACCACTTTATCGTGGAGCGCAATGTCAGCAAGCGCATGAAGCGTGCAAAGTAACAAACCATTAACAGAGCAAACAAATGAGCAAATTCAATACGAACTCAAACACGTACATTATTATATACAGTACGGTGCTTGTCGTCGTCGTGGCTTTCCTGCTGGCCTTTGTCTTCAAGGCACTCAAGCCCGCACAGGACGCCAACGTTGCGCTCGACATCAAGAAGCAGATTCTCTATTCGCTCAACATCCGTGGCCTTGACGGCACTGAGGCGGAAGCCCGCTACGGCGAGGTGGTGAAGGCGGAGAAGACAGACGGAGAGCAGTCGTTCTACCGCTGTGAGGTGAAGGGCGAGACCATCTATGTGGTCAGCATGAAAGGCATGGGACTGTGGGGCGGCATCAGCGGCTTCGTTGCGCTCCACGGCCAGCCCATGACCGTCTACGGTGCTTATTTCAACCACGAGAGCGAGACCGCCGGTCTGGGTTCCGACATCAAGGACTCCCAGGCCTGGCAGGAGAAGTTCATCGGCAAGCGCGTCTTTTCCAACGGGACAGACGGCGACGTGGTTCTCTCGGTAAAGAAGAAAGTGGAAGACCCCTCGTGCGAGGTGGATGCGGTGACTGGTGCCACATTGACTTCCAACGGTGTTGACCAGATGTTGAAAAAAGGATTGCAGCATGTCGGACAGCGCATCGCCACCCTCTTCCCCGAGGCTTCCGCTGCCCCGGCGTCTGACAGTTCCACAGAAGTAAAGGAGTAATTAGCCATGTCGTTATTCAGTAAACAAAACAAAGAGGTGCTGCTGAACCCCATCAGCCTCGACAACCCGATTCTCGGCCAGATACTGGGCATCTGTTCCGCGCTGGCCGTCACCTCGCAGCTCAAGCCGGCCATCGTGATGGGACTGGCCGTCACCGTGATTACCGCATTTTCCAATGTGATTATTTCCATCATCCGCAACACCATCCCCACGCGCATCCGCATCGTGGTGCAGCTCGTGGTGGTGGCCGCCCTCGTCACCGTGGTGGCGCAGGTGCTGAAAGCCTATGCCTACGATGTCAGTGTGGAGCTGAGTGTCTACGTCGGACTTATCATCACCAACTGCATCCTCATGGGTCGCCTCGAAGCCTTCGCCATGATGAACAAGCCCTGGCCGTCGTTCCTCGATGGTATCGGCAACGGACTGGGCTACGCGCTGATTCTCGTCATCATGGGTGCGGTGCGCGAACTCTTGGGGCGCGGCACACTGTTGGGCTTCCAAATCGTGCCGCAGGCACTCTATGATGCTGGTTATATGAACAACGGAACGATGTCCATGCCCGCCATGGCCCTCATCCTCGTGGGCTGTGTCATCTGGATTCACCGTGCTTACTTTATAAAGGAGAAATAAGATATGGAACACGCAATCAGTTTATTCTTCCGTTCGATATTTGTCGACAATATGATATTCGCCTTCTTCCTCGGCATGTGTTCCTACCTTGCCGTGTCGAAGACGGTGAAGACCGCCCTCGGACTGGGCGTGGCCGTCACCTTCGTGCTCATGGTCACCGTCCCCGTCAACTATCTGCTGCAGACCCGTGTGCTGGGTCCTGACTGTTTGGTGGAGGGTGTGGACTTGAGCTATCTGT
Organism: Vescimonas coprocola; assembly: GCA_963620725.1. GTDB lineage: Bacteria > Bacteroidota > Bacteroidia > Bacteroidales > Bacteroidaceae > Prevotella. Next base: position 5,937 of record CAVFBU010000032.1, on the reverse strand, counting down.
CCTTCATCCTCTTCATCGCCGTCATTGCCGGCATTGTGCAACTGGTGGAGATGGCCGTGGAGCGGTTCACCCCTGCGCTCTATTCCGCGCTGGGCATCTTCCTGCCGCTCATCGCCGTCAACTGCGCCATCATGGGCGCTTCGCTCTTCATGCAGCAGCGCATCCTGCTCGACCCCTCGAACTCGCAGGCCATCACGAGCGTCACGGACGCGGTGGTGTACGGTCTCGGCTCGGGCATCGGTTGGACACTGGCCATCGTGGCCTTGGGAGCCATCCGCGAGAAGATGCAGTACGGCGATGTGCCCCGTCCGCTCCAGGGCTTGGGCATTGTCTTCATCACCGTAGGTCTGATGGCCATGGCGATGATGTGTTTCAGTGGACTCAGTATTTAATCATTTGCAGACAACGAACATTATGACACAATTTATAGTTTACAGCATAGGCGTATTCCTGCTGGTCATCCTCCTGCTGGTCATCCTCTTGCTGGTGGCCAAGAAGTTCCTGAGTCCCAGCGGCAATGTGAACATCACCGTCAACGGCGACCGCACCCTCAGCGTGCCGCAGGGCAACAACCTCATGGCCACGCTCAACGAGAACGGCATCTTCCTGCCCTCCGCCTGCGGCGGCAAGGCCTCCTGCGGCCAGTGTAAGGTGCAGGTGCTGGAGGGCGGCGGCGAGATACTGGACAGCGAACGCCCACACTTCTCGCGCAAGGAAATCAAGGCTCACTGGCGACTGGGTTGCCAGTGTAAGGTGAACGGCGATATGAGCATCCACGTCAACGAGAGCATCCTCGGCGTGAAGGAATACGAGTGTACGGTGATTTCCAACAAGAACGTGGCCACCTTCATCAAGGAGTTCAAGGTGCAGCTGCCGAAGGGTGCCCACATGGACTTCCTGCCTGGCTCGTATGCGCAGATTAAGATTCCGGCCTTCGACTGCATCGACTACGACAAGGACTTCGACAAGGCACTGATTGGCGAGGAGTATCTACCGGCTTGGCAGAAATTCGGCCTCTTCCCGTTGAAGTGCAAGAACCCCGAACCCACCATCCGTGCCTACTCCATGGCCAACTATCCTGCCGAGGGCGACGTGTTTATGTTGACCGTGCGCATCGCCACACCGCCGTTCAAGCCCGACCGCAGCGGCTTCATGGAGGTCAACCCCGGCATTGCCTCATCGTACATCTTCTCCCTGAAGCCCGGCGACAAGGTGGTGATGAGTGGTCCGTTCGGCGACTTCCATCCCCACTTCGACAGCAAGAAGGAGATGATATGGGTGGGCGGCGGTGCCGGAATGGCTCCCCTGCGCGCACAGATTATGCACATGACGAAGACGCTGCACACAACCGACCGCGAGATGCACTATTTCTATGGTGCGCGCGCCCTCAACGAGGTGTTCTACTTGGACGACTTCCTCGGGCTGGAGAAGGAGTTCCCCAACTTCCATTTCCACCTCGCCCTCGACCGTCCCGACCCGGCTGCCGATGCTGCCGGCGTGAAGTACACGGCAGGCTTCGTTCATCAGGTGATGTACAACACCTATCTGAAGGACCACGAGGCTCCCGAGGATGTGGAGTACTACATGTGCGGCCCCGGTCCCATGTCGAAGGCCGTTGTCTCCATGCTCGATTCGCTGGGCGTAGAGTCCGAGAGCATCATGTACGACAACTTCGGCGGATAAGCATAGGGGAGGAGTGACGCGGTTCACTGGAACAGAAGGCATGGGTGGATACATCGAAATCAAGGGCGCGAGGGTCAACAACCTCAAGAACGTCAGCGTGGACATTCCGCGCGACAAACTGGTGGTGGTGACGGGCGTGAGCGGCAGTGGCAAGTCGTCGCTGGCCTTCGACACGCTCTACGCCGAGGGACAGCGTCGCTACGTGGAGAGCCTCTCCAGCTACGCACGCCAGTTTCTGGGGCGCATGAACAAGCCCGAGTGCGACTTCATCAAGGGTATTCCCCCTGCCATTGCCATCGAGCAACGCGTCATCTCGCGCAACCCACGCTCCACGGTGGGCACAACGACCGAGGTCTATGAGTACCTCCGCCTGCTGTTTGCCCGCATCGGCCACACCTTCTCACCCGTCAGCGGCCAGGAGGTCAAGAAGCACACCACGGAGGACATCATCGCCTGCACACGGCAGTACGCCGAGGGCACGCGCTTCCTGGTCATGGCTCCCCTCCGACTGCCCGCAGGGCGCACCCTCGCCCAGCACCTCAAGACCTGTGTCTGCAACGGCTACGCACGCCTGTTTGCCGATGGCCAGCCCGTGCGCATCGACGACTATCTGCAGGCGCACCCCGAGAGCGATAGTGCTACGCAGGCCGACGACCTCTACCTCGTCATCGACCGCATGGCCGTGGACACCAGTAAGGATGCCGTGTCGCGTCTGACCGACTCCGCCGAGACCGCCTTCTATGAGGGCAACGGCGAGTGCCGGCTGACATTTCTGCCGTCCATGCTGGCCTACGACTTCTCCACGCGCTTCGAGGCCGACGGGCTGACGTTTGAAGAGCCGAACGACAATATGTTCTCCTTCAATTCGCCCGCTGGTGCCTGCCCCGAGTGTCAGGGCTTCGGCAACATCATCGGCATTGACGAACACCTCGTCGTCCCCGACACGTCGCTCTCCGTCTACGATGGCTGCGTGGTGTGCTGGCACGGCGAGAAGATGAAGGCGTGGAAGGAGGAGTTCTGCCGCAGGGCGGCCACCGACGATTTCCCCATCTTCGAACCCTACTACAAGCTCACGCAGAAGCAGCGCGACCAGCTGTGGCACGGGCTGCCGTCCGACCGCAAGCGCGACAAGACCGACCGCGTGTCGATCGACGACTTCTTCCGCATGCTGACCGAGAACCAGTATAAGATACAGTACCGCGTGATGCTGAGTCGCTACCGCGGAAAGACCACGTGTCCGAAATGCCACGGCACACGACTGAAGCCCGAAGCCGCCTACGTGAAGATAGCCGGACGGAGCATCAGCGACCTCGTGGAGATGCCCGTGGTGCGCCTGAAGGCGTGGTTCGACCAGCTGGAGCTGGACGCGCACGAGGCGCAGGTGGCCCGACGGCTCTTGACCGAAATCCAGTCACGCCTGCAGTTCCTGCTCGATGTCGGACTGGGCTATCTGACGCTCAACCGCCGCTCCTCCACGCTGTCGGGCGGCGAGAGTCAGCGCATCAACCTCACCACCTCGTTGGGTTCTTCGCTGGTGGGTTCGCTCTACATCCTCGACGAGCCGAGCATCGGACTCCACAGCCGCGACACCGACCGCCTCATCCGCGTGCTGCGCCAGTTGCAGGCACTGGGCAACACGGTGGTTGTGGTGGAACACGATGAGGAGATGATGCGCGCCGCCGACCACCTCATCGACATCGGACCCGATGCTGGACAGTTGGGTGGTGAGGTGGTCTTCGAGGGCAATGTTAGTACCATCACCGCTGCCGACCTCGAACGCTATCCACGCAGCTACACCCTGCGCTATCTGACGGGTGAGGAGACCATCGCCGTGCCCTCCAGCCGCCGCCCGTGGAACCGCAGCATCCTCATCAAGGGCGCACGCATGAACAACCTCCGTGGCGTGGATGTTGCCATTCCGCTCAATGTGCTCACCGTTGTGACGGGGGTCAGCGGCAGCGGCAAGTCCAGTCTCATCAAGGGCATCTTCTATCCTGCCCTCAAGCGGTTGCTCGGCGACGTGTGCGACGCTCCCGGAGCGTTCAGTGGCCTGTCCGGCGACATCCGTGCCGTAGAGCGCGTGGAGTTTGTCGACCAAAACCCCATAGGCCGTTCCACCCGTTCCAATCCCGCCACCTACGTCAAGGCCTACGATGCCATCCGCGACCTCTTTGCCGCCCAGCCCCTGGCGCGGCAGATGGGCTTCACCGCCCAGTATTTCTCCTTCAACGCCGAGGGTGGCCGCTGCGAGGAGTGCAAGGGAGCCGGAGTCATCACGGTGGAGATGCAGTTCATGGCCGACCTCGTCCTGGAGTGTGAGGCGTGTCACGGCCACCGCTTCAAGCGCGATGTGCTCGACGTGCGCTTCGAGGGCAAGAACATCGACGACGTGCTGAACATGACCGTCTCGGAGGCCATTCTGTTCTTCGGTCAGCACGGCCAAAAGACCATCGTCAGTCGGCTGCAACCCTTGGAGGATGTCGGCCTGGGCTACATCCGGCTGGGACAGAACTCCTCCACCTTGTCCGGCGGCGAGAACCAGCGCGTCAAGTTGGCCTATTTCATCGGGCAGGAGCGTCAGGTGCCCACCGTGTTCATCTTCGACGAACCCACCACCGGACTCCACTTCCACGACATCCAGCGGCTGCTCCGCTCCTTCGATGCCCTCATCAGCCGTGGCCACACCATCGTGGTCATCGAACACCATCTTGACGTCATCAAGTGTGCCGACCACATCATTGACCTCGGCCCCGATGGTGGCGATGCAGGTGGCAACCTCGTCTGCAGCGGCACTCCCGAAGTCGTGGCGCAGTGCGCGTCCAGCATCACCGGTCGCTACTTGAAAGACAAACTTTCCCCATGAAAACAGGGGTCAATACAGCGATTCTTAGTATCTTTAATCCATCAATAACTAACAAGTAAAAAAATGAAAAAACTATTCGTCACTTTCACCCTGCTGTGCATGGCCACGATGGTCATGGCGCAGCCGCAACCGCCCCAGATGCCTGAGAACACGGCAACCTTCAAGGACATCAACTATGCCGGCGACGACTTGGAAGCCCATCGCATGGACATCTATCTGCCGGAGAAGGGGGAAGGCCCCTACAAGGTCATCATCGTCATCTATGGCAGCGCGTGGTACGCGAACAATGCCAAACAGTCCGGCTACCTCTCGTTAGGCAAGCCGCTGACGGAAGCCGGCTTCGCTGTGGTCAGCATCAACCACCGCTCCAGTGGCGATGCGAAGTTCCCTGCACAGCTCCATGACGTGAAGGCAGCCATCCGCTTTGTCCGTGCCCATGCCAAGGACTACCAGCTTGACACCTCGTTCGTTGGAATCACTGGCTTCTCTTCCGGCGGCCATCTCTCGTCCATGGCCGGTGTGACCAACGGCATGAAGAGTCGCACCGTGGGCCATACGACCCTTGATATGGAGGGCACCGTAGGTCACTGCCTGGAACAGTCAAGTCGCGTGGATGCCGTCGTAGACTGGTTCGGCCCTGTGGATATGTCGCGGATGGAGAACTGTGAGACGGTGAAGGACGCCAACTCGCCCGAGGCCGCCCTCATCGGTGGTGCACCGGCTGACAATCCCGACCTGGTGGCCCTCTCCAGTCCCATCACCTATGTCACACCGCAGTGTCCTCCCTTCCTCGTGATCCACGGCGATGCGGACAATGTAGTGCCCCACTGCCAAAGCGTCTTCTTCTCCGAGGAACTGGAAAAGGCTGGCGTACTGAAACAGTTCATCACGGTCAGCGGCGGCCAGCACGGCCCAGTGACCTTCAACAACGACACGTTCCGCCAGATGACGGACTTCTATACCCTTGCCAAGTCCTTGCCAAATGCCTGCCAAGTCCTTTTCAATAGTTACTACGGCAATGGCGCGAAATTCCATAAACCATCAAAAAATCGCCCTTAGATTAATTTGCGTAATTTTCTTCGCAAAACGTTCCGTCAGAAACACTTAAGTGTTTTCCCGGAAACGCTTAAGTATAATTTTAGAAACACTTAACTGAAACTTTCAAAACACTTAAGTGTTTTTTTTGCGCTCTTTTGGGTAAGCTCGTCGTCGCACGTCGACGGCCTCATGCAGACGTGAAAGTGACCGTTGACTGCGATCAACGGCTCCATGCAGACTTGAAAGTGACCGTTGACTGCGATCAACGGGTCCATGCAGACTTGAAAGTGACCGTTGACTGCGATCAACGGCTCCATGCAGACTTGAAAGTGACCGTTGACTGCGATCAACGG
>CAVFBU010000031.1:0-22500 GCA_963620725.1 Vescimonas coprocola | reverse complement strand
CAGCCTGCATCAGAAAGGGATATATGCAGACGGTGAGCTTGAAGAAGGAGCAACTTACAAGAAATGTTACCTCACAATATTACTTGGTCTCCATTTCTCTGGAACCTCATAGTGTTTCGTGCCATCGGTCACCACGTCGGGCATGATGGCATCGCGAAAGCGGCGCTCGTTTTTCTGCATTAGCACGGGCTTGCTGCTGTGGTGAGTGAGATTGTCTTTCAAGTCGCAGCTGAAGTTAGATGGCGGGAAATAGACTTTGATGCGTTTTTCGGGGAAGCGTTGCTGGATGAACTCCAAGGGCGGAACGAGGTCGCTGTCGGCACTGACAAGGACGATGGTGTCGGTGGCATTGATCACGCAGTCGGCTATCATGCGGACGGAGATATTTACGTCGGTTTTCTTCTCCTCGGGGCGCGAAATGGAGTAGTGACAATTGGGGCATTGTATCTGCTTATCGAGATACTTGCCGCGCACCACCTCAAAGCGGCAGCCGTTGATGAGTTTGTTGGCGTTGAGGAACGCGCTCTGACGGCTGCTCTTTTCAGGGTTGAGTGGCGAGGCCGTGAAGTAGATGACCTTCTCCACTTGCTGCCCTTCACCAAGGAATCCCTCGCAGAGTTTCACCATATCTATCCAGTAGTAGTCGGCCCACTGCGGCTCTACGCGTTTGGTGCGGCGCAGGCCATAGTAGAAGTTGAATCCATCGATGTAGAATGTCACCCGTTGTGCCATATCCATTATTGTCGTTAAATCAAAAAAAGCCGTCCTCGGACGGCCATGTCCACTCAAGAAAGAATGGCGGAGCTTTAATAATCTGCTGCGAAGGTAGTGGTTTTCCTTGAGACTGCCAAATGTTTTTGGGGAAAAGTTTGCTTTCGACGACTTTTTGCTCGTTTTTATTGGTTTCACTCTTGCTTGAGCGTTTTTACATCTTCTATCTGCTGGAGAATCCTGCCAACCTGTCGCTTGAATTTCCGGTATTGCATAGTGGTGGGTGCCGAGAATGATGCAGACAGCTGATCTACTTGGTTGAATCGCGACCGCAAAAGCAAAACTTTCTCGTTATCAGACGATAGTTTGAGAAAAAAGCATTAACTTTGTCGGCGAAATGGAACGACGGCAACTATGCCCATAAGTACAAGCGTATGAACCAAACACAACAATTCACGGGACTGAACGCCCGACAGGTGATAGAGAGCAGGAGACAATACGGGGAGAATGTCCTCACCCCTCCAAAGCGCACACCCTGGTGGAGGCAGTTTCTGGAGAAATTCCGCGAACCCCTTATCGTCATCCTACTCATTGCCGGACTGCTCTCCGTGGGCATTGCCTGCTATGAATACTGCGGCCTGCACAAGGGCGGCGAGGTGTTCTTCGAACCCGTGGGCATCTTCGTGGCCATCCTGCTCGCCACGGGACTGTCCTTCTACTTTGAATGGCAGGCCAACAAGGAGTTTGCCGTCCTCAACCAGGTGAACGACGACGAGCCGGTGGAGGTCATCCGCGAGGGGAACACCACGATGGTGGCGCGTCGCGAACTGGTGGTGGGCGATGTGGTGGTGCTCGCCACGGGTATGGAGGTGCCCGCCGACGCGGTGCTGCTGACCTCTACCTCGCTGCAGGTTGACGAGTCCAGCCTGACGGGCGAGCCTATCTGCCACAAGAGCGAGCGACCCGAGGAGGCTGACCCCGAAGCCACCTATCCCACCCACTGCGTGATGAAGGGCACGAAGGTGATGGAAGGCCACGCCATCTGCCGTGTCACAGCCGTTGGTGACCGAACCGCGCAGGGGCAGGTGTTTGAGGCCGTACAGATAGACAACAGCGTGCGCACGCCACTGGACGAGCAGCTCGGACGGTTAGGGCGGTGGATCTCCATCGGCAGCTACCTCGTGGCCGCAGGCATTGTGGTCGGGCGCACGGTCGCCTATCTGGCTGAGACCACGCAGTTTCAGTGGCTTGACTTCACGGCCTATCTGCTACAGACGTTCATGATTGCCGTGACGTTGATAGTGGTGTCCGTGCCCGAGGGCTTGCCCATGACCGTCACACTCTGTCTGGCCTATAGTATGCGGCGCATGCTGAAGAGCCATAACCTGGTGCGGAAGATGCACGCCTGCGAGACAATGGGAGCTGCCACTGTCATCTGCACCGACAAGACGGGAACGCTGACAGAGAACCGCATGCGCGTGGACGAGATGAAACTGTACGGCGAGACCGATGTCGACATCCTCTATGAAGGGCTGGCCGTCAACGCCACGGCATCGCTCGACTATTCAAAACCTGGCGAGCCTTCCGTGCTGGGCAACCCCACCGAGGGAGCACTCCTGCTGTGGCTCCACGACAAGGGCGTGGACTACCGCATCATGCGGCAACAGACCGGGACACTGGCCGAGCTGCCCTTCTCCACCGAGCGGAAATACATGGCCACCATCGTGGACTCGGCGGCCAGAAAGGGACAGCGCATCCTCTACGTGAAGGGTGCGCCAGAAATCGTCTTTGCCCTGTGCCAGACGGCAGCAGTGGAGCAGGCGGAGCTGGAACGCCAGTTGACCGCTTATCAGCAGCGCGCCATGCGGACGCTGGGCTTCGCCTACCAGATACTGGAGGCAGATGCACCCATCCCCATCATCGGCCATAAGTTCCAAACTACTGGTCTCTGTTTCATGGGCATCGCTGCCATTGCCGACCCGGTCAGGAGCGATGTACCGCAGGCCATCCGCGTGTGTATGGATGCGGGCATCCAGGTGAAAATCGTTACGGGAGACACGCCAGGAACGGCACGTGAGATAGCGCGGCAAATCGGACTATGGACGGACGCTGACTCCGACCGCAACATCATCACGGGTCCCGACTTCGAAGCCCTCTCCGACGAGGAGGTGCGCCAGCGTGTAGGTGAACTGAAAATCATCGCCCGCGCACGTCCCATGGACAAGCGACGACTGGTGGAGGCACTGCAGCAGAACGGTGAGGTGGTGGCCGTCACGGGCGACGGCACCAATGATGCCCCGGCACTGCGTGCTGCCCACGTCGGACTGTCGATGGGCGACGGGACGAGTGTGGCCAAGGAGGCCAGCGACATCACCATCATCAACAACTCGTTCTCCAGCATCGGCAAGGCCGTCATGTGGGGACGCTCGCTCTACCGCAACATCCAGCGTTTCCTGCTGTTCCAGCTCACGGTCAACGTCACGGCCTGCCTGCTGGTGCTCTTTGGTGCGTTTATGGACACCGCCTCGCCGCTCACCGTCACACAGATGCTTTGGATCAACCTCATCATGGACACCTTTGCCGCCATGGCCTTGGCATCGCTGCCGCCGTCCAAGGCGGTGATGAAGGACAAACCGCGCAACAGGCGGGCCTCCATCCTCACCCGGGAGATGCTGGGCGAGATCGTGGGTGTGGGCGTTTTCTTCTTCCTCTTGCTGCTGTGCATGCTCTACGTGTTCCAGCACGCCGATGTCCACCGCTTGACCGACTTCCTGCACCTGCAGCTCCACGGCAAGCAGCACATCAGTGCCTATGAGCTGACCCTGCTGTTCACCGTCTTCGTCATGACCCATTTCTTCTATCTCTTCAACGCCCGCGCCTTCGGCAGCGGTCGCAGTGCGCTCCACTTCCGGGGCTGCAGGGGACTGCTCACCATCGTGGCCATCATCTTCATCGGACAGGTGGCCATGGTCGAGATTCCGGGTTTCCAGCGTTTCTTCAATGTGGTCAGCCTGCATTGGAGCGACTGGGCCATCATCATCTTAGGGTCGTCGCTGGTGCTGTGGGTGCGCGAGGGCTGGCATCTGCTGACAGCCCAGAAGGAACCAGTACAATGTAAACAAAGAAATACAAAACCATGAAAATACTCGTCACAGGAGCCAGCGGTTTTATCGGCTCATTCATCGTAGAGGAGGCGCTCCGGCAGGGCTTCGACACATGGGCGGCGGTGCGCCGCTCCAGTTCGAAGGCGTACCTGCAGGATCCGCGCATCCATTTCATCGAACTCGACCTCTCGTCGGAGCATCAGCTGACGGCGCAACTGAAAGGACACACCTTCGACTACATCGTCCATGCCGCCGGAGCTACAAAATGCTTGGACAAGGCCGACTTCCGGCGCATCAACACCGAAGGTACGCAGCACCTCGTAAATGCCGTGCGTGCCGTGCAGATGCCCGTACGTCGCTTCGTGTTCATCAGCAGCCTGAGTGTTATGGGAGCCGTCCGTGAGACGGAACCCCACCAGGACATCCTCGCCAGCGACACGCCCCAGCCGAACACGGCCTACGGACGCAGCAAGCTGGAAGCGGAGGAGTGGCTTGACACGCTGCAGGACTTCCCCTTCGTGGTGCTCCGCCCCACGGGGGTGTACGGCCCGAGGGAACGGGACTATTTCCTGCAGTTCAAGAGCATCAAGGGACACACCGACTTCGCCGTAGGGCGGCAGCGACAGGACATCACCTTCGTCTACGTCAGTGACGTGGTGCAGGCCGTTTTCCTGGCACTGGAGAAAGGCCGGACGGGCGCACGCTATTTCCTGTCAGACGGGGCGGTGTATCAGTCTGCCGACTTCAGCAACCTCATCCACGAGGCGTTGGGTCGCCCTTGGCGGTTCCGCGCCACAGTGCCCGTCTGGGTGCTGCGCATCGTCACGGCTTGCGGCGAATGGCTGGGACACGTCACAGGGCAGATGACCGCGCTCAACAACGACAAGTTCAACATACTCCGGCAGCGCAACTGGCGTTGCGACATTACACCGGCTGTCAACGAGCTGGGCTATAGTCCCCGGGTACAGCTGGCCGAGGGCGTGCGCCGCTGCGTGGAGTGGTATCAATCTGAAGGATGGCTCTGATGGTGCGCACTCCAAGATTCCTGCTCCGCTTGGTGGCTGAGGAGCCGCGCCCCACGCGCGGACTGTTAGGCGTGGAATGGGCCATGATGGCCTATCTGCTGTTTACCATAGGCATGATGGCGGTGCTGTGGCCGCACATCCAACAGCCTGTCCCCATGTTGGTGGGACGGGCGGTGGCGGTGATGGTCGTATTGCTGGGATGGGCAGTCTACCGCTGGAAGCCCTGCCGCATCACGCATCTGATGCGCATCCTGCTGCAACTGGGACTCCTCTCATGGTGGTATCCAGACACCTACGAGCTGAACAAGCTCCTGCCTAACCTCGACCCCTTCTTCGCTGCCGCCGACCAATGGCTGTTTGGTTGTCAGCCGGCACTGCTCTTCTCGCAGTGGATGCCCCAGCACTGGTGGTCGGAACTGATGCACCTGGGCTACGCCAGCTACTATCCGCTGATGGTGGCTGTGAGCCTCTTCTATTTCTTCCGTTGCTACGGACGTTTCGCGCGCGCCACCTTCGTGCTGCTGGCCTCCTTCTTCCTCTATTATGTCGTCTTTGACCTCGTGCCCGTCACGGGACCGCAATACTACTATCTCGCAGCAGGGACGGAACAGATTGCCGCCGGGGTGTTTCCCGATGTCGGCCAGTGGTTTGTCAACCACACCGCATCGCTGCCCATCCCTGGGTGGGCTGACGGGTTCTGCTATCATCTCGTGGCCGCCGCCCACGCCGCCGGTGAACGCCCCACAGCCGCCTTTCCGAGCAGTCATGTGGGTGTGACCACCATCCTCGTCCTGCTGGCGTGGAAGAGCGGTAGTCGCCGTCTGCTCTGGAGCATCCTACCGTTCTACACGCTGATGTGCATGGCCACGGTCTACATCCAGGCCCACTATGCCGTTGATGTCCTTGGCGGATGGGTCAGCGGCGTGCTCTTCTACTTCGCCCTTGACGGATTTTTCGGAAAAAATTTGGTGGGACGGAAATAAATGCCTATCTTTGCAGACGATAACGAGACACGATTGGAAATCAGGATTCCGGCAGGAGCAAAGCCGGAATTCTCTTGTTTTTGTATCTCGTGGCGTTGATATTACAAGAAAAAGATAAACCTTATAAAACAAAAAATTATGGCTTATATGTCACAAGAAGGCTACGACAACCTCGTGGCCGAACTGCAGCGGTTGGAGAGCATCGAGCGTCCGAAGGCATCGGCTGCCATCGCCGAGGCTCGCGACAAGGGCGACCTGAGCGAGAACAGTGAGTATGATGCTGCCAAGGAAGCACAGGCGCATCTGGAAACGAAGATTAATAAGTTGAAGGCCACCATTGCCGAGGCCAAGATTGTGGACACCTCGCGACTCACCACCGACTCGGTACAGATTCTGACCAAGGTGGAGATGACGAATCTGACCACCAAGGCCAAGATGGCGTACACCATCGTCAGCGAGAATGAGGCCGACCTCCGCGCCGGCAAGATTTCCATCCAGACCCCCATCGCTCAGGGACTGTTAGGAAAGAAGGTGGGCGACGAGGTGGAGATTCGGATTCCGCGCGGCACCATCAAGCTGCGCATCGATAACATCTCCATTGCCTGAACAGAACAACTGAAAAAGGAATACGCTTATGGACATCTTTTCCAAGATTGCAGCAGGGGAGATTCCCAGCTACAAATGTGCCGAGAACGACGAGTTCTATGCCTTTCTCGACATCAACCCGCTGGTGAAGGGTCACACACTGGTGATTCCGCGCCGCGAGGTGGACTATTTCTTTGATATGGACGACGATGAGCTGGCACGCTATCAGCAGTTTGCCAAGCGCGTGGCACAGGCCGTCAAGCGCGCCTTCCCCTGCAAAAAGGTGGCGCAGGTAGTGCTCGGCCTTGAGGTGCCCCACGCCCACATCCACCTCATCCCCATGCAGAGCGAGGCCGACGTGGACTTCCGCCGCGAGAAATTGAAACTCACGGAGACGGAGTTTCAGACCATTGCCGACAAGATTTTGAGCGAGTTCAGATAAAATACCTACACGAACTCGTCACCGTATTTCATCTGCACTTCGTTCACATATTTGCGAACCAGTGCAGATGAATCGCCTTTCTTGCAGATAAGTAATACATTGCCCTCCTCGGCCACGATGTAGCCGTCGAGTCCGCTGATGACCCCCAGCCGCCCTTTCGGCAGTTTGATGACGTTGTTGGTGGAGTCGTCCAGAATCACTTCCGAGTTCACCACCACGTTGTCGCCTTCCCCCCGGCTTCGGCACTCGTAGATGGCGTGCCACGTGCCGAGGTCAGCCCAGCCGAAGCTGCCCTGCATGACGCAGACCTCGCTGCAGCGTTCCAGCACGCCACGGTCGATGGAGAGGTTGGCGTATGACGGATAGTTCTCGCTGACGAACTCCAACTCGTCTTCCAGCGTGTAGTTGGGGCGCACGTCGTCCAAACGCTTCATTACATCGGGGAACAGCTGCCGGAAGCAGCTGTCCAGATAGCGGCCATTGGCCTGTATCAGTCCCGTATTCCACAGGAACTCGCCACTCTCCATAAACACCTTGGCAAAGTCGCGGTCGGGCTTCTCCGTGAACGACTTCACGCGAAACACGTTGTCCATGCCTTCCACGCTGTCGCCCATCTGGATGTATCCGTAGCCAGGCTCCGGGCGCGAGGGACGGATGCCTATCGTGAGCAGTGTGTCGCGCCGCTCCACCACCCCGAAGCCTTCCCGGATGTTGTCGCGGAAGGCTTCTTCGTTGAGCACGAACTGGTCGCTCGGCGTGATGACCACATTCGCGTTGACATTCTTTCGGCAGATTCTCGTGTTGGCCCAAAGCACCGCCGGTGCCGTGCCGCGGTTGACAGGCTCCGCCAGTATGCGGTCGCGCGCCACATCGGGCAACTGCTCCTGTACCAGCTCCACATACTCCTTGGACGTGGTGATGAAGATGTTCTCCCGGGGCAGTATGTCGGCAAAGCGGTCGAAGGTCTGCTGTAACTGGGTGCGGCCGCAGCCGAACAGGTCGATAAACTGTTTGGGGGAGGCCTCCCTGCTTGACGGCCAGAGCCTACGTCCGCGTCCTCCCGCCAAGATGATGCAATATTGTTTGTTGTCCATCGTATATCGGTTTTAAGGATTGTTTTACGCTACGAAGTTAGCGATTTTTTCTTTTAGTGCAAAGAAAAATAACTTTTTTAGCAAATTTTCTTCTTTTGCAACGTGATATTCGAAAGTTTTTCGTACCTTTGCACGCGCTTCGGAAGCCCAGATGGCGGAATCGGTAGACGCGCTGGTCTCAAACACCAGTGGGGAAACCCATCCCGGTTCGAGCCCGGGTCTGGGTACAAAGTACTTTTACAATCCCCTGTAAACTAACACTTTACAGGGGATTTTTTATGGTGTACTACATAAAAGATAGTGTTTTGAAAAAGAGCGAACCGCCTGTCAAGAGTGACGGACGGCTCGCTTCGTTAGTATGTTATGAAAAATTTGAGAGAAGTGAAACTTCACAGTTTCGGTTGTGTTTTAATGTAAATGATTTATTTAGAGAAAGCATAGAAAATATATTCATTCCTTGTGCAGTGTGCCACTTATGGTTCTACTGCTGTCTGCCGGCGCGTCAAAGACGTTCTCCGCCTGCATGGGCACAACGGTGTCTGCCGTGTCTATCTGTTGGACGAAGGTGTTGGCATAGTCGTCGCGCGGATCGTTCCAGCGGGCATCCCACGGGTGTTGCAGTGCGCCGCCCACTGAGAGCACGATGGCTACTGCGGCAGCGGCCCTGAAGAGCGGCCGCAACTGCCGACGCAGAGAGACAGTGCGTGCCCTGACGGGATTCGGACTGTGCGTAGCTGTCATAGCGAGCATCCGCTGGTCAAAGTCATCGCCCAACGCCACAGCAGCCTCCTGTTGCAGGCAGGCAAAGAGTGGGCGGTACTGTTCCAGTTGCGCAGGCAATTCCGGCTGGCAGAAGAAGGTACGCAGGATGCGCTCCTCTTCGAGGGAGGTTTCCGCTGCCCAATAGCGTTCCAAGAGTTGTTCGATGTACTTATAGTCCATAATGCTCTGTTTTCTTAAATTGTTGCCTAACGGCTTGCCGCGCCCGGAAGATGTTTACCTTCACCTGTTCTTCGCTGATGCCCAACAGGGTGGCAATCTCCTTGTAGCTCTTCCCCTCGATGTCGCGCAGTTGCATCGTGCTTCTTTGCTTCTCGGGCAGGCTATCGATAATCCGGCGGATGAGTGCGGCACTATCTCGCCGAACAGCCTGTTCCTCGGGGGTTGCCGCGCCATTGTCTGCCGGTTCGGTCGCCACGCTGTCAAGCGGGACTTCCTGCCGTCCGTGGCGGCGCGTCATATCGAGCGAGAGGTTTCTACAGGTGGTGACACAGAAGGCTTCGATATTGTCTATCGTGTCCCAGCTCTCACGCCGTTTCCACACCTTCATCATGGTTTCCTGTACGGCATCCTCTGCCTCCGCGGGGTTGAGGGTGATGCGGAGTGCCAACCTGTAGAGCAGGTTTTTCAGCGGCAGGACATCGTTTCGGAAACTGATTGTTTTCATCCTCTCTATAGATAAGACGTTTGCGTTGTGGAAAAGTTACAGGGCAGACGAATTTTTTTCGTCCGAATTTAGCGGACCACGGTGCCGTGGTGTCCGTCAATGGCAGTGGCCTGTGTAATGACCACGCGTTTCACACCGCCCCGGAGGGTGTCGAAGGCGTTGTCGAGTTTGGGAATCATACCACCGGCAACCGTGCCGTCGGCCTTGTAGTGCTCGTAGTCTTCCTGTGTGATTTCCGCGATGACACTGTCTTCATCATCGGGATGGCGCAGCACGCCCTTCTTCTCAAAACAGTAGATGAGCGTCACGTCATAGTAGGGTGCGAGGGCTTTGGCCGTTTCGGCGGCAATGGTGTCGGCATTGGTGTTGAGGATGTTCCCCTGTCCGTCGTGTGTCAGCGGAGCCATGACGGGCGTGACTCCTGCACTGACGAGGCGATGCAGCCATTCGCCGTTCACATGGTCCACGTCACCTACGAAGCCGTAGTCTATGCCGTCTTTGGGCGGTCGTCTGTGGCTGCGGATAACGTCCGCATCGGCACCGGTCAGTCCGAGTGCATTGACACCGGCGGCCTGGAGTCGTGCCACCAGTTGCTTGTTGACCAGTCCGCCATAGACCATCGTCACCACGCGGAGCATATCCTCCCCCGTGATGCGCCGTCCGTTGACCATCTCGCTCTTGATGCCGAGCGATGCGGCTATTTTCGTTGCACTGCGCCCACCGCCATGCACCAGAACCTTCCGGCCTTCCAGTGCGGCGAAGTCCGCCAACAGACGGGTGGTCTGTGCCTCGTCCTCAACGACGGCACCGCCCACTTTCACAATTGTCATTTTTTCCATAATCACTACCTTTGCTTCTTTCTTGTTGCAAAGGTAGTGTAAAATGGTTGAAATGCCAAAAAGTTGCCCGTTATTTCCCGATGGTTTCGCGCTTTTCTATCTCCCTGTTGATGTTATCAATCACCTCGTCGGTCAGCTCGTACTTGGAGATGATGAACATGGCCAAGGCGAGCAGTATGGCTGGAATGACGCACACCAGCCAGCGGATGCCCTCCTGGGCGAGCGGGGTCTGCTGCTCCAGTCCGTTCATAAAGTAGGCACCGGCGGCATTGCCCACCGACATCATGGCAAAGGCCGTGATGAAGAAGAGGGCCACGACGCGGAGGGGACGGTTGTGGAAGAACTCCGTCCAGAGGTCGCTCACCTTCACGTTCTTGGTCTCCTTCTCGTCCATGACCACGCGTTCCTTGGTCTGCGTAAAGCAGAACACCAAGAGGGCGAAGCCCACGAGGGCATAGATGAGCATAGCAACAAACCAGGCGTTGCTGTCTGCGGGGAGCGAACTGCCCTCCTGCGCGGCTGCCGCCCGGTAGCCCGTCCAGGCGAGCACGGCACCGGGTACTACGCCGCCCAGGGCCATTCCAGCCTTGTAGAAGATGCCTGTCAAGGCGTTGACGATGCCGGCGATACGCTTGCCGCTGGTGTATTCCGCGAAGGAGATGACCTCCGGAATCAAAGCCCACATATAGCCGGTGGCCACGATGACACCTGTCGACTTGATGAACTGTGCGATGTAGACCAGCGTGATGTTCTCTTTCACGGGACCGGCCTTACTGATGATGTAGAGCATGGCCATACCGATGATGGCTACGGTGAGGAAGATGTAGAACATATTCTTCTTGCCCACACGCTTCTTGATGGCGGGCACCAGCGGCATGAAGATGAAGGAGGGCAGAGAGCCAAGTCCCATAAAGAGGGCCATCTCGATGGGAAGATCCTTGGCGGCAGCGAGCATGGCCACCAGGATGGGCACGCCTGCCGACACGCAGAGTCCGCCCACGTTGGCCATGAACATACGAACGGAGGTGAGTATGGTAATCTCGTCCGTGTCGCGCGTCAGTGAGGAGTTCAGCGCACCATACGGCACGTTAATCAAGGTGTAGAGCATAGAGAGTCCCACGTAGGTCACGTAGGCATAGACGAGTTTGGCGGTGGGCGTATGCCCTTCCATACCGTTCCAGAAACAGAGGATGGCGAGCACGGTGAGCGGCAATCCTGCCAATACGAGGTAGGAGCGATATTTTCCCCATCGGGGATGGTGCTTGTCGACATACGTCCCCACTAACGGATCCCAGAGCACGTCCACCAAGCGCACCACGAGAAACATGGTGGCGGCAGCAGCGGGACTAAGCCCATAGATGTCAGTATAGAAAAACAGGAGATACATACATACGGTCTGGTAAATCAGGTTCTGTGCCAGATCGCCCGATCCGAATCCGATGCGTTGCAGCCATGAGAGCTTATAGAAGCCCTTGGTCTCTGTTTGGAGTGTCTTTTGTGCCATTGTCGTTTTAGTTTTCGTTATTATTCTCCGAACTTATCGGCTGCAAAGTTACGCATTTTCGCGCACTTTGTCATGCTCCAGTGTAACACATAACCGCATCGTATGTTTCATTTTGCGGAAAAACCGCCGTTTTCCCACCATCTGCACCCTTTCGAGCCGTCTATTCCAAATAGGTATAGCCGTAGAGGCCGCTGCGGTAGGTGGAGAGGAACTCCCGTCCTTCCTCCAGCGTAATCTTGCCCTGCTTGACGCTTTTGCTCACCCATATCTCCAGTTGGCGAACCAGTTTCTTGGGTTCGTACTGCACGTATTCCAGCACCTCTGCCACGGTCTCGCCGTCAATGACCTGGTCGATGTGCCAACTGCCGTCCCGAACGGAGATGTGGACAGCGGTAGTGTCACCGAAGAGGTTGTGCATATCGCCCAGTATCTCCTGATAGGCTCCGACGAGGAAGACCCCCAAGTAGTATGGCTCATCGCGACGCAGCGAATGAACGGGCAGCGAATGGGAGTTGTGGCGGTTGGTCACGAAATTGGCAATCTTACCATCCGAGTCGCAGGTGATGTCCTGTAGCGTGGCGTTGCGCGTGGGACGCTCGCCAAGTCGCTGGATAGGCATGATGGGGAACATCTGGTCGATGGCCCACGAGTCGCTGAGGCTCTGGAAGAGTGAGAAATTGCAGAAATACTTATCGGCCAGAAGCTTGTCAATATTCATCAGTTCCTCTGGGATGTGTTTCAGATTTTTGGCCAGCGCGTTGATTTCGTGGCATACGCTCCAGTACATGGCTTCTATCTCGGCGCGTGTCTTCAAGTCCACGATACCATGGGAGAAGAGGTCGAGTACTTCCTCGCGGATTTGTTCCGCATCGTGCCAGTCTTCCAGTACATTGCGCGGCGACAGGTTGTCCCATATCTCGTAGAGATCACGCACCAGCTGGTGGCTGTTCTCGTCGGGTTCGAACTCTTCGGGCATCTCGGGCAGCGAGGCCGTCTCCAGCACGTCGAAGACCAAAACGGAGTGGTGGGCAGCCAGTGAGCGTCCGCTCTCCGTGATGAGGTTCGGGTGTGGCAGGCCGTTCTTGTCGGCAGCATCAACGAAGGTGTAGATGCAGTCGTTGACATACTCTTGGATGGAATAGTTGACGGAGCTTTCACTGGAGGGCGACCGCGTGCCGTCATAGTCCACGCCAAGTCCACCGCCACAGTCTACGAAGTCCACATTATATCCCATCCTGTGGAGTTGGATATAGAACTGCGAGGCTTCGCGCAGGGCGGTCTGTATGCGCCGTATCTTGGTAATCTGGCTACCGATGTGGAAATGAATCAGTCGCAGGCAGTCACGCATACCCTTTTTGTCGAGCAGTGCCAGGGCATCGAGCAGTTCTGCCGAGGTCAGCCCGAACTTGCTGGCATCGCCGCCACTCTCTTCCCATTTGCCACTGCCGGAGGAGGCGAGCTTGATGCGGATGCCGATGTTGGGGCGGATGCCCATCTTCCGTGCCTTTCGCGCGATGATTTCCAGCTCGTTCATCTTCTCCACGACGATGAAGATTTTCTTTCCCATCTTCTGTGCCAAGAGTGCCAGTTCAATGTAGCTCTCGTCCTTATAGCCGTTGCAGACGATGATGCTGTCGCTCTGGCACTGCATGGCGATGACGGCATGGAGTTCGGGTTTCGAACCGGCCTCAAGGCCGAGATTGAACTTGCGTCCGTGCGAGATGATTTCCTCGACGACAGGCTGCATCTGGTTCACCTTGATGGGATAGACCACGTAGTTCTCGCCCTTGTAGCCGTATTCGTCGGCGGCTTTCTTGAAACAGCTCCACGTCTTCTCGATGCGGTTGTCCAGGATGTCGGGGAAGCGCAGCAGCACCGGGGGTTGCACATCGCGCAGCGCCAGCGAGTCCATCACTTCACGCAGGTCTATCTGCGTACCGTCCTTGAGGGGCGTGACACAGACGTTGCCCTGTTCGTTGATGCTGAAATAGCTGGTGCCCCAGCCGTTGATGTTGTAGAGCTCCTTAGCGTCTTCTATTGTCCATTTCTTCATTTTCGTCTTGACGGAAAGTGGGTTAGTTTTGTTTCGGTTTGATTTGTTTAGATGTTGAGCAGGTGGCGCAAGCGCTCCACGCTAAGTCTGATTTTATTGCTGTCGTCCAACAGACTGACATCAAGCGTATAACGCGCCTTCTGGTAGAAGGCTTCGCGCTCGGCGAGGTGACGGGTCACGTAGTCGATGAGTTCGTCGGGACTCTTCCCTTTGACGAGGGGACGCTCCACCTTACCCATCAGCAGGTGGCGGCAGAGCACCTCGGGGGTGGCCTTGAGGTAGGTCACGTCGCCCTGGCGGTTCAGATAGTCGATGTTGTCAAAGAAACAGGGAGTGCCTCCTCCGCAGCTGATGATGACATTCTCGAACTCGGCCACTTCATGCAACATGTTATACTCCATCTGGCGGAATCCCTCCTCGCCTCGTTCTGCGAAGATCTGTGCCACCGTCTTCCGCATACGGCTCTCAATGTACCAGTCGAGGTCGTAGAACATCATGCCCGTCTCTTTGGAGAGCGCTCTGCCCACGGTGGTCTTCCCCGAGCCCATGTAGCCGATTAGTATGATGCGCCTCATTTCCTCTTTGCCGGTGCGGGTGTGTTGACGATCTCCATACACTCCTCGTAGGTGAGCTCTGCAGCGCGCTGCTGCATGACTTTAGGAATCCGATAGTTCTTGCCCTTGTAAGCGATGTAGGGACCATAGCGGCCGTCAATGACCCCGAGGTCGAGGTCTTCGGTGAACACCCGGAGGAAGCGTTTCTGCTCCTGTTCGCGCCGCTCGCGGATAATCGCGACAGCCTCGTCGAGCGTGACGGCCATCGGGTCACTACCCTTGGGCAGCGAGGCGTATTTCTTGTTATGTAGCACGTAGGGTCCGAAGCGGCCGCTGCCGATGACTACGGGCGAGCCTTCAAACTCACCGACGGTGCGCGGCAGCTTGAACTGCTCAAGGGCTTCCTCCAGCGTGATGGTCTCGATGCTCTTGTCACTGGGAATCTGGGCGAAGAGGGGCTTCTCCTCGTCGTCGGCGCAGCCCACCTGCACCACGGGGCCAAAGCGGCCAATCTTGACGAAGACGGGACGACCCGTCTTGGGGTCGTTGCCCAACTGGCGTTCACCGACCTTGTGTTCTTGACGGGCGTTGAGGGTCTGTTCCACCGCGGGTTCAAAGCCCTTGTAGAACTGCCGAATCATATCCTGCCACGACTCCTGTCCTTCGGCAATCTGGTCGAAGTCCTGCTCTACCTTGGCCGTGAAATTATAGTCTATGATGTCCTTGAAATGGGCCATGAGGAAATCGTTGACAACGATACCGATGTCGGTGGGCAACAGCTTGCCTTTGTCCGAACCAGTCATCTCGGTGCGTTCGCTACGCTTCACCTGCAGTCCCTTCAGCGTATCGACGGTATAGGTGCGTGGTGTACCAGGGCGGTCGCCCTTGCGGACGTACTTGCGTTGCTGGATGGTGGAGATGGTGGGCGCATAGGTGGAAGGACGTCCGATGCCCAGTTCCTCCATCTTGTGAACCAGTGATGCCTCGGTATAGCGCAGGGGCGGTTGGTTGAAGCGTTCCACGGCTTGTATCTCGCGGCGTTGCAGCTGTTCGCCTCCGCGCAGGGGCGGCAGCAGGCGCGATGCATCCTCGTCCTGGCGGCTCTCGCTGTCATCGTCCGACGACTCGCGGTACACCTTGAGGAAACCATCGAAGGTGACCGTCTCGCCCTGTGCCACGAAATGTTCGTCCGCACCGCTCATGGTTATCGTGATGGTGGTTTTCTCCAGTTCCGCATCGGCCATCTGGCTGGCGGCCGTGCGCTTCCATATCAGTTCGTAGAGCCGACGTTCCTGTGTTGTGCCCGAGATCTCCGTGCTGTCCATGTTGGTGGGACGGATGGCCTCGTGCGCTTCCTGTGCGCCCTTCGAACTGGTGTGATACTGGCGCGGCTTACTATATTTCTCACCATAGGTGGCGGTAATTACCTGTTGGCTGGCCGAGGTGCAGAGGGCGGACAGGTTGACCGAGTCGGTACGCATATAGGTGATGAGACCGCTCTCGTAGAGGTGCTGCGCCACTATCATGGTCTGGCTCACGGTCATGCCGAGCTTGCGGGCGGCCTCCTGCTGGAGCGTAGAGGTAGTGAAGGGCGGTGCCGGTGTGCGCTTGACGGGCTTCTTGGCTACGTCCTCCACGGAGAACGTGGCCTCCTTGCACTTCTCAAGGAAGGCCTCCACCTCCTCGTGGGTTTTGAAGCGGCAGTTGAGCTGTGCCTTCACTTCAGCCTGCGAGCCGTCGGCGTTCATCGCACCGAACACACCGCTGACACAGTAGTAGTGGGTGCTCTTGAAGTTCTGTATCTCGCGCTCGCGATCCACGATGAGGCGCACGGCCACACTCTGCACGCGACCAGCGGAGAGTGACGGCTTCACCTTGCGCCAAAGCACGGGCGAGAGTTTGAAACCCACGAGGCGGTCGAGTACGCGGCGCGCCTGCTGCGCGTTGACCAGATTCATGTCCAGGTGACGCGGATGCTCAATGGCCTTGAGGATGGCGGGCTTTGTAATCTCGTGGAACACGATGCGGCTGGTCTTCTCCTCGTCAAGGCCGAGCACTTCGCAAAGGTGCCATGAGATGGCTTCTCCCTCGCGGTCTTCATCGGATGCGAGCCAGATCTTCTCTGCCTTCTTCGCTGCCGTCTTGAGTTCCTTGACCAGCTTTTCTTTCTCTTCCGGAATCTCGTACTCGGGTTCGAGCGTGTCGGTGTCGATGCTCATATCGTGCCGTTTCAAGTCGCGGATATGTCCATAGCTTGACATGACCTTATAGTCGTTGCCCAAAAACTTTTCTATCGTTTTTGCCTTGGCTGGCGACTCCACGATGACTAAATTCTTCTGCATACTTGGAATGATATGGTTATTCGGGCTGCAAAAGTAGATAAAAGTTTTGGTTGCACCTTATATATATAGCTGTTTTTTAGTTTTCTTAACTTTTCGTTAGTTCACCGCCGTGGGAAATCCTTCTTGACGAGACAGCCGCAGAAGACAAGGAGGAGTGCGGTGTTGATGAGGCAGGCCACAGCCGTAGAGCAGTGCTTGTTGGCCTCGGTCATTCCCACGAAGAGGATGAGAGCGAGGACGACGTAAACCATGATGTCCTTCACGGGATAGTTGATGGGGTATTTCTTCTGTCCCACAAAGTAGGAGAGGAGCATCGCTGTGCCGTAGCCTGCGAACCCAGCCCAGGCACAGGCGATGTAGCCGTACCGAGGCACGAAGATGACATTGACGGCTATCAGTACCAGACAACCGATGCCGGAGAAGTAGGCTCCCCAAATGGTTTTGTCAATGAGCTTGTACCAAAAGCTGAGGTTGAAGTAAATGCCCATCATGATTTCGGCGGCCATAACGATAGGCACGACCTTCAGTCCCTCCCAGTAGTCACGGCCAATGATGTGGCGCAGTACGTCTATATAGCCCACTACCACCAGGAAAGCGAGCAGGGTGAAGATGACAAAGTATTTCATCGCCGAGGCGTAGGTCTGGCGGTTGTCTTTGTCCTTCGCCTTGCCGAACACGAACGGCTCGTAGGCGTAGCGGAACGCCTGGGTAATCATCGCCATAATCATCGCTATCTTGCTGGCCGCTCCGTAGATACCGAGCTGGGTGTTGGCATCGCTCTGCTCATAGATGTGAGGGAAGAGAATCTTGTCGGCCGTCTGGTTCAGAATACCGGCGATACCGAGCACGAGGATGGGCCAGCTGTACGACAGCATCTTCTTGATGAGCACCTTGGTCTCCGCCCATGATGCGTATGGTCCCGAGAAACCTTCCTTCAATTCCTTATAGAAGAAAAGGGTCATCGTGGCCGTACAGATGAGGTTGATGTAGAATGCGTAGGCCACATCGCTTCCACCCATAAAGGCGAAGTAGATGATGTTCATCGTCATATTACATAAGATGAAAATCATCTTGAGGGCTGCAAATTTCAACGGGCGTTTCTGGTATCTCAGATAGGCGAAGGGAATGCACTGGAAGGCATCGATGGCCACGGTGACAAACATCGTCCAAACGTAAGCTGGATGCTCACTATATCCCATCCAATCGCTCAAGGGCTGGAGGAAGACGAACACCAAGGCGATGAAAAGAAGCGAGGTACACCCCACCATGCTCAATATGGTGGTATAGACCTTGTGGGAATCCTCGCCTTCCTTGTTGACGAAGCGGAAGAAGGTGGTCTCCATACCGTAGGTGAGGATGACGAGGAGCAGTGCTGTCCAAGCATAAACATTGGTGATGACCCCGTAGCCGCCGCTGGCGGCACTGATCTTCACCGTGTAGAGCGGCACGAGCAGGTAGTTGAGAAAGCGGCCAACGATGCTGCTCAGTCCGTAGATGGCCGTTTCTTTCGCCAATGATTTGAGGTTTGCCATTTATAATGTTGAATGTTGAGTGTTGAGTGTTGAATTGGGGCTCGCGCCGTTATCCGAAGAACAGGTAACAGATGAAGATGGAGGCCACGATGCCGGCCAGGTCGGCCAGCAGTCCGCCGGCCACGGCGTGGCGCGTCTTGCTGATGCCCACACTGCCGAAGTAGACGGCGAGGATGTAGAAGGTGGTGTCCGTAGAGCCTTGGAAGATGCACGACAGGCGTCCCACGAAGGAGTCGGCTCCGTAGGTCGTCATGGCGTCAACCATCATTCCGCGTGCACCGCTGCCCGACAGGGGCTTCATCAGTGCCGTGGGCATTGCATCAACCCATTGGGCGTTCAGCCCAGTCTGTTCCACGCCCCATCGTATTCCGCCTATCAGCAAATCCATCGCTCCCGAAGCGCGGAACACGCCGATGCCCACGAGGATGGCCACGAGGTAGGGGATGATGCGCACGGCGGTCTGGAAACCGTCCTTCGCACCTTCGATGAAGGCATCGTAGACATTAACCTTCCGGCGCACACCGGCCAGAATGAATCCCGTGATGATGGTCATCAGCAGGATGTTGGCCACGGTGGTGCTGACGCGGTTCATCGTCTCGCCGTCCAGTTGCGAGAAGCCCCAGATGATGGTGGCTACCAGCAGACAGGCACCGCCGAGGGTGAGTACCATGACGCGGTTCAGCAGGTTGATGTGCTGGAACAGGGAGGTGACGACCACGCCGGCCAGTGTCGAGAAGAAGGTGGCCAGCAGGATGGGGATGAAGACATCGGTGGGCTGGGCGGCTCCTAACTGTGCGCGGTACACCATGATGCTGACGGGGATGAGGGTCAGACCGCTGGTGTTGAGCACGAGGAACATAATCATCGGATTGGAGGCTGTGTCCTTCTTCGGGTTCAGGGCCTGCATCTGCTCCATGGCTTTCAGTCCCAGTGGTGTGGCGGCATTGTCCAGTCCCAGCATATTAGCGGCCAGGTTCATAAAGATGCTGCCCGTGACAGGATGACCCTTGGGAATGTCGGGGAAGAGCTTGCTGAACACGGGCGAGAGCACGCGAGCCAGTGCGTCGACCACGCCGCCGCGCTCGCCCACCTTCATCACGCCGAGCCACAGCGACAGCACACCGGTCAGTCCCAAGGAAATCTCGAAGGCGGTCTTCGACGAACTGAAGGTAGAGTCCATCATGGCCGGGAACACGTCAAAGTCGCCCCACACCACCAGTTTCACCGCTGCAATGGCAAAAGCAATGACGAAGAACGCAATCCAAATATAATTCAGCACCATACTAACGCTCGTTTCACGGTGCAAAATTACGACATTTCCGCTTCCCTGCCAAATTTTTCAGGTGCTTATTTGCCCACGGTGAACCTGAGACCGATGTTGAGGTTGAAGTTGAGGGGTTTTTCCTTGTAGATGGTGCTGAGCGACGAGCCGTCGTCGAAATAGTAGCTCAGCCCCGGCTCTGCATAGATGCCGACGTTCCCGGACAGGTCGAACTGCACGCCCACGGCAGCGTTGGCCGACAGCTGCAGCGGCTTCGTGGCCACACGGCCTTCCTCCGTCTTCGCGGAGGTTTCGCCGAGCACCGTCTTCTGGGTCACCTTGCCCGACACGCACTGCTCGGCAAGTACTCCGGCTGAGGCGTACAGGCGGAAGTGGCGGTGGGCCAGTACCCGATATTTGAGGTTCACGGGAATGCCCACATAGTCCAGTTCCTGCGTCCCCGTGGAATAGTTTTCCTCCGTGCCGTCCTTTAGGTCGGAGGAGAGCTGCGTGTAGCTCAGTCCGCTCTCGATGCTGAGGCGGTCGGTGAGGCGGTAGGCCACGTTGAGGCCGAAGCGAACAGGCAGGTGGTGCGTGTACTCCGTCTTCGGATTTGGGACTTGACGATCATAGAGGTATTGACTATAGTAACCATTGTTGTAGACACCCAGTTGTGGATTGCCCAGCTGCGGAAAGAACACACCATCGGCTGCAACTGAGCTGGATGCAACGAGGGGGACTCCATTTCCACGGGCGGTCTGCGACGTGCCCATTCCTGCCGTGGCGTTGGTGCCAATACTCCAGCGTGAGGCGGCGTTGCCCTTGCGCCGGCTCTGATGGTTGTTTTCCGTGTAGGCCATGAGGTGGCGGTTGTCCGTTTCCTGTGCGGGCTGCTGCTGTTGCTGCTGCTGTTTCTGCTGTTCGGTCTGGTGGTGGTCTTCTTCTGGTGTGGGGTCTGTGGGGTCTGTGGGAGTTATGGGAACTATGGGAGTTATGGGAACTATGGGAGTTGTGGGAGTTATGGGAGTTGTGGGAGCTATGGGAGTTGTGGGAACTATGGTTGGCTTCGGGGAGGGTGCGGAGGGGGTGGTCACTGTCTCTGCCGTGTAGTCCGTGTTGCCCGTTCCGTCGGTGTCGTTGCCATTGAAGGTGTCGTTGCCATAGAAATAGTAGCCTACGACAAGTGCCAGGCAGGCTGCTGCAGCGACACTCACGGCGCGTCGCATCGGGAGCGTGAGGAACAGGGCAGGCTTCCTGTCCCGTCCCGGTCGTTGCTTCGTGTCAGCCATTTGCCGGCTTATCTCTTCCCATAATCCGTCGGGGGCATCCTGCTCGTAGTTGCCCAGGCGGTCGTGTAGGTCTTTTTCCCAGTCTTTCTTCATGGTCAAGCGGAATAGTGGGTTCTGTACTGTCTTATCTTGTGCGCCAGGATGGCCTTGGCCTTGTGCAGCTGCGAGGCGGAGGTGTTCTCTCGGATGCCGAGCAACTGCGCAATCTCCTTGTGGCTCTTGTCGTCGATGACGTAGAGGTTGAACACGGTGCGGTAGCCGTCTGGCAGTTCGCGGACGAACTGGTGGAGCACGTCGGTGGGAATGTTCTCCGTCTCCAGGTTGTCGTCCGCCACGTTCAACTGCTGCTCGTCCACGTCCACGGTGTTGAGGCGGTTGGCACTCCGCAAGAACTTCAGGGCTTCGTTCAGCGTGACTTTCGCCATCCAGCCCCGGAGCGAGCCAGGTCCCCGGTACTGGAATGTCGCTATGGAGGAGAAAATCTTCAGGAAGCTGTCCTGCAGCACGTCCTTGATGTCCTCATCGTTCGCCAGGTAGCGCGAGCAGAGGGCGGAAAGGTAGCGCACATGAAGCCTGTAAAGCGACTCCGCCGCAGCCAAGTCGCCTTTCTGCACCCGTTGTAACAGGTGCTCCTCGCCGTTTTCCCGGTGGTGTGCCATTGCGAACATTCCGATACCGATGATTCCGATGTTGCTGTTGTCTGTCGGCCTGCAAAGTTACGGATTTTTCGGGACTTATCCCATTTCTTGCCTTTATTTTATGTATCGGGACATCGGAGCCTGTTCCACGGCGGTCTCCGTCTTGCTGCCCCCGTGCATCTTCAAGGAGAACTCCGCCGACTTCTTGTCGCTGAACGACTGCCAGTTAATCTTGATCTTCACGTCATCGGGCAGTTCCGTCCAACGGCTGTTGAGGTCGAAGGCGATGAGTGCATCGCCCACCCGCCCGTTCGTGTCGCCGTTGGCATTGTGGCGCAGGTCAAACTCGTACACATTGTCCTTGTTGACACCGCCCACGAGGTTCAGCACGTGGGTGGCCTTGCCGCCCCACAGCGTGCGGATGCGCAGCGTGATGAAGCCGTCTTCCGCCACGGTCACCCAGTCGCGCACGATTTCAAAGGGGTCGTTACCATACTTTTTCTCATCGTCCTCACCCAGTGTCTCCACGGGCAGTTTGGTGCGGATGCTGTCAATCCAGTTGACATGGACGTTGCGGATGCTGCCGTTGGTGGCGTTCTCCTCCGTGTAGTTGATGAGGGCGCGCACGTGCTTCTCGCCGAAGGGCGATGCGGCCATGTTGGTCGGTACGAGTGTGGTCTGGTCGTCCAGTTGCATGGTGAAGCCAGACGATGCGCCGGGGTAGACCGTTACGAGTGCGGTGGGACGCCGTACATCCACATCGTCAGAGTCGGTGTCGCAGGAGTTCAATACAGGCAGAGCGGCCATCAGCCCCAGTGCCAAAGCGGATAATTTCATTGTTTTCATGTCTTCTTCGTTTAGTGTTTCTGCCCATGAAATCCACATAAACGGAAAATCTTGCCTGGAAGGAGAAAATTTTTTTAAGTCGCTCTTAGGGACAGGCTTGCCTACGAGGGTAGATGGAGGAAACACTATCATTGCTCTTCGTTATTTTTGCTATCATCAGATGGCGGCAAATAGTCGCTTGCCTTGGCTGGCGAAATAACCTTATGCCCAAGTTTTGACTCCAACTGGTTGCGGGCGGCTTTTGCCACACT
>CAVFBU010000030.1:0-22696 GCA_963620725.1 Vescimonas coprocola | reverse complement strand
GTCACTTTTGGACTTAAAACAAGCTGTCGACGTGCGTCGAAGGTCACTTTTGGACTTAAAACAAGCCGTTGACGTGCGTCGAAGGTCACTTTTGGACTTAAAACAAGCTGTCGACGTGCGTCGAAGGTCACTTTTGGACATAAAACAAGCCGTCGACGTGCGTCGAAGGTCACTTTTGGACATAAAACAGGCCGTCGACTGCGATCAACGGCCTGTTTTGGGTTTGGGTGAAGCTGTCGACGTGCGTCGACGGCAGCCCTTATACGATGCCCTGGCTCATCATGGCCGAAGCCACCTTCATGAAGCCGGCCACATTGGCACCCTTCACGTAGTTGATGTAGCCATCGGCCTGCGTACCATATTTCACGCAGTTCTCGTGGATGTCGTTCATGATGCGCTTCAGGTAGTTGTCCACTTCCTCTGCAGTCCAGCTCAGACGCTCCGAGTTCTGCGACATCTCAAGGCCAGAGACAGACACACCACCGGCATTCGAAGCCTTTCCGGGTGCATAGAGCAGCTTGTTGTCCTGGAAAATCTTGATGGCCTCGGGCAGGGAAGGCATATTCGCACCTTCTGCCACGGCAATCACACCATTGTCAACGAGGGCCTGTGCCTGTTCGCCGTTGATCTCGTTCTGCGTGGCGCAGGGCAGGGCGATGTCGGCCTTCTCGTGCCAGGGACGCTCACCAGCATGGTAGACAGCGTTGGGATATTCCTCGGCATACTCCTTGATGCGGCCGCGCTCCACGTTCTTCAGCTCCATCACGTAGGCCAGCTTGTCGGCATCAATGCCGTCCGGGTCGTAGATGTAGCCATCGGAATCGGACAGGGTCAGCACCGTGGCTCCTAACTGGATGCACTTCTCGGTGGCATACTGCGCCACGTTGCCGGAGCCGGAGATCAGCACTTTTTTGCCCTTCAGCTCAATGCCGCGTGTCTCCAGCATGGAGTTCAGGAAATAGACCGTTCCGTAACCGGTGGCCTCGGGGCGAATCAGTGAACCACCGAAGGGAATACCCTTGCCGGTCAGCACGCCCTGGAACTGGTGGGTCAGCTTCTTGTACTGGCCGAACAGGTAGCCCACCTCACGACCACCAACACCGATGTCGCCAGCAGGAACGTCCTCGTCAGGACCGATGAAGCGGTACAGCTCATTCATGAATGCCTGGCAGAAACGCATCACCTCCGCGTCGCTCTTGCCGCGCGGCGAGAAGTCTGAACCACCCTTGGCACCGCCCATCGGCAGTGTCGTCAGCGAGTTCTTGAAGGTCTGCTCGAAGGCCAAAAACTTCAGAATACCCAGGTTCACGCTCTTGTGGTAACGCAGACCGCCTTTGTACGGGCCGATGGCGTTGTTGTGCTGGATGCGGTATCCCATGTTGGTCTGTACATTGCCTTTGTCGTCCACCCACGTCACGCGGAATTCATAGACACGGTCGGGCACGCAAAGGCGCTCGATGAGGTTGGCCTTCTCGAACTCAGGGTGCTTGTTGTACTCCTCCTCGATGGTTGGAAGTACCTGACTGACGGCCTGGATGTACTCCGGCTCGTTGGGAAATCTCTGCTTCAGATTTTCTACAACTTGTGCTGCATTCATAATCTTTTTCTTTTTTGGGGTTTGAAAACTATATTTTTTATTGTATTTTGTTCTTTGCGGTTGCAAATTTACACTAAAAATCCGAATTATCAAACAAAAGATTAAAAAATATATCGTTTTTCTTTCCAGTTGATAGTTTTAGGCCGATTGATAGCTTTCGTCTTTTTGAAAATGGTCTACTGCTTACGCTTGGCTCAAGGAGCGGTAGAGGGCTTCGTACTGGCGGGCCACCTGCACATGGTCGTGGTGGCGTGCTACGTATTCGATGCTGTCGCGCTGAAGCTGGGGGATGCGCTGGGGGTGGAGCACTAACTGCTGGAGTGCTTGGAAGACGCACTCTTCCGAGGGTTCTACGTTGATGATGGGGCGCAACTGCTGCTCGCCGATGACGGCGTAGTTCTCTGGTTCGCCGCCTCCCACGACCACGATGCCCTTCGACATGGCTAACAGTGAGTTCATGGACGGCGTGTAGCTGTAGAGCTGGTCGAGGATGATGTCGGAGTGGTCCATGAGGTGTTGGTAGGTGGCAAAGGGCACGGAGACGGCCTGTCGCAGTTCCACGCGGTCGGGGTATTGCTGCACGATGCGCTGGGCAGCGCGCAGCATGATGTCTGTGCCCTTGTAGGCACTGCGTGCGCCGTCAATGCCGATGAAGAGGCGCAGGCGGCGGTGGGGTTCAGTGGGCGGCGGTGGTGTCTGGCGGACGATGGGAAGTGGGATGAACCGCGTCTTGTCGGGATAGTGCAGCCGATAGCACGCCAGGTATTCATAGAGGCAGGCCACGATGGCATCGCAGTCGTTGGCGATGTAGCGGTTGAGGCGTTCGTGGGAGGTGCCCACCCATACGTCGAGCAGGTCTTGTGAGGCTGCATCGGTGCGCACCGTGTCGCCGATGTTGTGGTCGCTGTAGCGTAGTGGTTTCTGTTCGATGCAGGTTCTGGCCCACACCGAGTCTTCGCCGAAGGCTCCCAGCACCATCCGACCGTTGTGGCGGCGCAGGAAGCGATAGACGGGGAAGAGGCGTTCGGGACAGAGGTCGAAGCAGATGGGGTTGACGAGTTGCACGATGTCGTAGCCCGTGAGGCGCGGCAGGATGCGTGTCCACAGGTGGAACAGATAGCGCAGGCCGTCGAGATGGGAGGGCGAACGGCGGACAACGGAGATGTCGCGCGGATAGTTGCGCCAGCCGTTGCCGTCGGACACCACGGTGACCTCGTGCCCCAGACGGCGCAGTCCCAGGGCGAGGTTGGCGTGCAGCCCGCTGTAGTCGTTGACAAGGAGTATGCGCATGAGGACGGTCAGTGGCGGGGCAGAAGTGGCAGGGTGGCCAGTAGCGCATGCCGTCCCAGGCGGTGGCTGACCAGTCGGCGGAACCACGTGTATTTCTTGGAGTAGGGGCGGTCGGGCAGGGGGAAGAGTCCCTGTTGCTGTAGGCTGTCGATGGCCTTGTCGAGCGACTGACCCGAGCGCGTCAGCACGATGGTGTTGTAGAGATAGTCCATGGAGAGCTGTGCCACGCGTCGCTCCATGGCAGGCTGGTCGGCAGGCGGCAGGGTGTCGCAGCGACGATAGAGCCGCACGATGACGGCTAGTGTGTCGTCCAGTCGCTGGCTGACCGTCTGTCTGTCGGCAGTCCGTGTGATGGAGTCCGTCCGTTTGCGGTAGTAGTAGGCTTTGTAGGGCGTGTTGAAAACGGCCTCTGCGCGGAGCAGGAGCTGCGGCGTGAACGCCTCGTCTTCATGGTAGATGCCGGGAATGAAGCGCAGTGTGCCGAGGATGTGGCGCGAGAAGAGATAGCCGCAGGCCGAACCCCGGATGTTGTCCTCGCGCATCAAGCGGCTACCGCTGACGGGAGTCACCGCCACGGGTTGGAAGGTACTGTCGTAGCAGTCCGTGCAGTGGAACATCACCATGTCGGCCTCCCGGTAGCGCACGATGTCAAGACACTGCTCGTAGGGTGGGGCGATGAGTCTGTCGTCGGCATCAACAAACTGGAGGAACAGTCCGCGTGCCGTGTCAATGCCCCGGTTGCGTGCCTCGCTGAGTCCCAAGTGCCGCTGTCGCACGTAGACGATGTCATCGAGAAGGTCCTGCAGACCGGGTAGCGGACTCGCTGCCGATCCGTCGTCGACAACGATGATTTCGCGCTCGCTGCTGCCTAAAGAGAGTGTCATGATGCTGTCAAGACAGGCGCGGAGCCAGTCAATAGGCTCATCGTGGTAGGCTACGATGAAGCTGATGAGCGGACGGGGCTGTGGCGTGTCGATGGAGGAGGGCGTGGCTGTCATGATGATGGGTCAGAGATAGATGATGACGAAGAACGACAGCAGCCATCCGGCGATGCACGTCTGGATGAAACGGTCTTTTACCAAAACCTTGGTGGGACTGCCGCTGCGCTGATACACCAGCATATTCTGCAGGTAGCGCAGCAGGCCGGCCAGCACCCAGACGTTGGTGAGATAGACATAGGGCGAGCCGAAGCGGCTAACCACGCTGTCGCTCATGGTATAGATGATGTAGCACACCATGGTAATGGTGCCCACGATGGTGACGGAGAGGTCGATGAACTGTGCGTTGTAGCCGGCGATGCTCTTGCGCGGCATGATGCCCGTCTGTTCATAGATGCGGTAGTCGTCCTTGCGCTTGGCGAAGGCCAGGAACAGGGCTAACAGGAACGTCATCATCACGAGCCATCCCGACACAACGATGCCAGTGGCAATGCCGCCCGTCAAGACGCGCATCACGAAGCCCACAGCCACGATGGCTACGTCGAGGATGGCATAGTGCTTGAGGCGGACACAGTAGGCCACGTTCAGCAACCAGTAGCCGGCCAGCATAGCGCAGACGAGGGGCATCCGGGAACGGGTGGAGAGGGCTGCGACGAGCAGTCCGGCCAGCAGTGAAGCACCCATGATGACATAGCCCGCCGTCACGCTGACCTTGCCGGCGGCAATGGGGCGATGGCACTTCCGAGGATGGTGGCGGTCGCTCTCCACGTCATGGATGTCGTTGAAGCAGTAGACACTGCTTGCCACTAAGCAGAACGCCACGAACACCCATAGCGTCTGCATGAAGCAGGAGGCATCCAACAGGTTGTTGCCGAAGAATATCGGGGCAAAGACAAAGAGATTCTTGAACCACTGCAAGGGGCGCAGGAGGAGGATGGCGTCTTTCATGGGCAGGGAGGGGGACTAACGGCGTTTCCTGCGCCCGAAGAGGGTGCGGTAGCTACGCATCAGTTTCCGCACGAGCAGGAACGCGTCGAACGCCGTGATGCTGTTGGACACCAGTGCGGCCACGAATTCGCCGCGCGTGTGGGTCTGTTGGGGTGTGACGAGTTGCTGCCAGCGGCTGCTAATCTCGTCGCGCGTTTGGGCAAGTTCTTCCTGTGGAGGGTTGTCCGTCAGGATGCTGGACAGTAAGCGGGTCAACGGTCGCTCTATCCACTGCTTGCGGAATAGGATGACCACGGCCAGCAGCAACAGATGGGCGAGGCCGACCAACAGGAATGCCGTGGTCAAGCCGACGTATGCTGACAGCCAGTAGGCTGCGGCAAAGGACAGGTGTAACAGGACGGCCACGGCCAGCAGAAAGCCCACAATAGCCAGCGCGGCCACTGTCAGTACCTGCACCAGTTTCCCCGCCACGTCATACTTGACGCTTTCCTTCTGGAGTTCCAGATAGCGGACAACGGCTTGCACCAGTTGTCCGATGGTCTCCACGTTCTTGTCGCTCGACAGCATCATCCGTTCACTTCTGGTGCGGCATCGGCAATGTCGGCAGCAAGGTCAGACATCTCCTTACGGCTGAGTTTGATGTTGTGCTTCTTCATGAAGTCGTCCAGTGCATCGGTAATCTTTTCACGGGTGTCGGCTCCCTTTTCTGGAGCTACGAGCAGTCCAATCACAGCCCCGGCCAATGCGCCGCCGAGGAAAGCGCCGAGAAATCCTAAATTCTTCATAGTTGAATCGTTTTTTTTAGTTGGTTGTATTTGTTGCTGCAAATGTAGCCATTCTTTTTGAAAACAGCACACTTCCAGGGCTTAATTTTATCAAAAAGTCGCGTTTTTCTTCCATTTAACAAACTTTATGTGCGTTTTTCGGCGGTGTTTGGCCGATAATTAGTAATTTCGCAGGTGATTTTTCAACAGCATCGTAAACTAAACAAATAAAAGACAATGAAGAAACAGATTATCTTATGTGCAGGATTGTGTGCCGCCATGGCTTTCACGGGTTGTAAATCAAGCGACAGTGCTTACAAGCAGGCCTACATGAAGGCCAAGCAGCAGGAAGAGCAACAGCAACAGCAACAGCCTGGCCAGACGGAAACCCCGGTAGTGACTCCGGTTGAAACCCGTTCTGCAGGCAATACCCGCGTGACGGACAACGGGGACAATGTAAGAGTTCGTGAGGAGAATGTAACGCTTGTCAGCGGCACCGGACTGAAGAACTTCAGCGTGGTGGTCGGCTCGTTCTCGCTCCAAGCCAATGCCGAGGGACTGCAGCAGCAGTTGCGCAATGCCGGATACAACGCACAGATTGTGCGCAACACCAACGGAGGCACTTTCCGCGTGGTGGCCACCACGTTCGATACCAAGGCCGAGGCCGCTGCCAGCCGCAACGACCTGCAGGGCAAGTATGAGGGAGCTTGGCTGCTCTACAACAAATAAACCGACAGGAGTAATCCGGCCGTAAAGAGTCTGACGGCGTGCGTATTCTCTCCATCGATTACGGAAAAAAACGGACGGGGCTTGCCGTTACCGACCCACTGCAGATTGTTGCAGGAGGGTTGGCAACGGTGGCCACGGCTGATTTGTTTCAGTATCTCACCGACTACATCGCACGGGAACCCGTGGAGCGCATCGTTATCGGCGAACCACGACAGCCCAACGGACAGCCCAGCGAGAACCTCGCGCGCGTGCAGCAGTTCGTGAATCGTTGGCGCAACGCCCGGAAGGACGTACCCATCGAGTTCTTTGACGAACGCTTCACATCGGTGCTTGCCCATCAGGCGATGATTGACGGCGGACTGAAGAAGAAAGCCCGGCAGAACAAGGCATTGGTGGATGAAATCAGTGCCACGATTATTCTGCAGGACTATATGCGCGCCCGAAAACGGTGACGGTGGATAAATAGTAACAAGCAAAAATGACATTACCTATTTATATATATGGTCAGCCCGTGTTGCGGAAAGTGGCACAGGATATTCCAGCCGACTACCCCGAGTTGGACAAGCTCATTGCCAATATGTGGGAGACGCTGGCCGAGAGCGAAGGTATCGGACTGGCTGCACCGCAGATTGGCAGGGACATCCGCGTTGTGGTGATTGACCTGGACGTGCTCAGCGACGACCTGCCCGAATACAAAGGCTACCGCAACGTGTTCATCAATGCACATATCGTAGAATACGACGAGAGCCAGACGGACACGATGGAGGAGGGTTGCCTTTCGCTGCCCGCCATTCACGAACGCGTGACGCGCCCTACACGCATCCGTGTGCAGTGGCTCGACGAAAAGATGCAGCCACACGACGAATGGGTGGAGGGCTACTTGGCTCGCGTCATGCAGCACGAATTCGACCACCTGGAAGGAAAGGTTTTCGTGGACCGCATCTCGCCACTCCGCAAACAACTTATCAAGAATAAGCTGCGTGCGCTGCTTCAAGGGAAGTTCCGCTGTGGCTACAAAACCAAGGTGGCTGTCAAACGGTGACCGTATAGGACAACGGAGGGAAAGCATGACGATGGCACGTAAAGGTAGACGGACAAAGTGCAGGGGGCTTCTGGCTTTTCTGCTCGGTGGACTGTGTGCGCTGTTGCCGACGGCGGCAAGGGCACAGTTCAATACCGACCGGCTGCTCATGGTGGGGCAGTCGGCACTCTACTATGAGGACTACGTGCTTTCCATCCAGTATTTCAACCAGGTTATTTCGGCCAAGCCCTACCTCTACGAACCGTGGTTCTACCGGGGCGTGGCCAAGTTTTATCTGGACGACTACGTGGGTTCGGAAGCGGACTGCAACGAAGCACTCAGCCGCAATCCATTCGTAGTAGGGGTCTACGAGTTGCGTGGTCTCTGCCGCATCCGACAGGATAACTTCTCCGGTGCCATCAAGGACTATGACCAGGCTCTGCGCTACGATCCTGAAAATCGCAACATCTGGCACAACCGCGTGCTCTGTCACATCCAGCAGAAAGACTACGATGTGGCGTTGGCGCAGATAGACACCATGCTGACGCACTGGCAGCGCAATGCCAAGGTGTACGCCATGCAGGCTGAGGTGTACATGCTCCAGAAGGATACCACGCAGGCGCTGTCGTCGCTTGACAAAAGCATTGCACTGGATCCCTACGACGGAGCCTTGTGGAGTCAGAAAGCCATCATCAGCATGGCACGGCAACAATGGAAGGAGAGCGACGACTATCTGAGCAAGGCCATCCACCTGATGCCCAAACGGGTGGACTGCTATGTGAACCGTGCCGTTGCTCGTTTCAACCTCAACAATCTGCGCGGTACGATGGCCGACTATGACACGGCGCTCGACCTCGACCCCAACAACTTCCTGGCTCATTACAACCGGGGACTGCTGCGGGCACAGGTGGGCGACGACAACCAGGCCATCCTTGACTTCGACTTCGTGCTCAACCTCGAACCCAACAATCTGATGGCACTCTTCAATCGGGCACTGCTCTTGGAGAATACGGGAAACATCCGAGGAGCCATTCGCGACTATACGAAGATTCTTGGGGAGTTCCCTAACTTCTGGTTCGGACTGCAGCACCGCGCCGACTGCTATCGGAAGCTGGGCTTGGCAAAGCAGGCTGAACTGGACGAGTTCCGCATCCTCAAGGCACAGATGAACAAACGGCTGGGCATACAGCCTCGTCTGTCGAAGAAACAGATGAGAAAACGCAGTGACCTTGACATTGAGAAATACAACCAGCTGGCGGTGGAGGATGTGCAGGAGGTGGAGCATGAATACCAAAGCGAATACCGCGGACGCGTGCAGAACCGCAAGGCCACACTCGACTATCTGCCCATGTTCGTGCTGTCGCTGCAGAAGGGAACAGAAGGGGTGCGTGTGGCGACGGCGTTCGACCAGCTGGTGGACGACTACAACCGCAGCGGATACTGCCCACGGCCACTGTATGTGGAACGTCAGCTTCCCACTCTTGACGAGACAACAACGAAACGCTATTTTGCACTGATTGATTCCGTGTCTGCACGTATTGACAAAAGTCAGGATGTGCGCCAGAAAACCTCGCTGCTCCTCACACGTGCCGTGGCCTATGCAGCAATACAGAACAACGAGGGGGCTATCGATGACCTAACAATGGTCGTGCAACTCGACTCCACCCAGACCTTGGCCTATTGGCAACGGGCGGTCTGCCAGTCGCGTCTCAATGCCTTCAAAGCATCGCAAGGCACGGACATGAGTATGCAGACGGCCAATGTGTTGTCTGACCTAAGCCACGCCTTGCAACACGACGGGAGTGCCTATCTCTATTACAACCGGGGCAACGTCTATGTGGA
Source organism: Vescimonas coprocola (assembly GCA_963620725.1). Lineage (GTDB taxonomy): Bacteria > Bacteroidota > Bacteroidia > Bacteroidales > Bacteroidaceae > Prevotella. Next base: position 13,567 of record CAVFBU010000030.1, on the reverse strand, counting down.
ACGCAAGGACTATCTCCACGCCATTGATGACTACTCTCAGGCGATCCAACTCGATGGACACCTCGCAGAGGCCTACTACAACCGGGGATTGGCACGGCTGGCACTCCATCAACAACAACAGGCCATTGCCGACCTCAGCAAAGCAGGGGAATTGGGACTGTATGCGGCCTACAGCATCATCAAGCAGTATCGCAAATAGTAAAAAGTACAAAGGAAGAAAACACAATTTGAATATGGCAAAGAGAAGATGGCACTGCAAACCGGGCACGCAGCCTACGGAATTTGACAGGAAAATCATGTATATGGAGAATAAGGGCGCACTGGTGCCCACCCGGGAATTGGTGAAGACACCGGAGCAGATAGAAGGCATCCGCCGTTCCGGTGTGGTCAACACGGGGGTGCTTGACCTCATAGAAAAGGAAATTCACGCGGGAATGTCCACCCTCGAAATAGACCAGTTGTGCCGCGACTATTGTGAAGCCCATGGGGCGGTGCCGGCCTGTCTCAACTACGAGGGCTTCCCCATGAGTGTCTGCACCAGCATCAATGAGGTGGTGTGTCACGGCGTTCCGAAGGCCACAGACATCCTTGAGGAGGGTGACATCATCAATGTTGACTTTACCACCATCCTTGACGGTTATTATGCCGATGCCTCGCGGATGTTCATCATCGGAGAGACCACTCCCGAGAAACGAAAACTGGTGGAGGTGACCCGTGAGTGTCTGGAAATAGGTATGGAGGCCGCCAAGCCGTGGGGCTTTGTCGGTGAGATCGGGAAAGCGATTGAAAAGCACGCCAAGAAGCACCACTATGGTGTGGTGCGCGACCTGTGTGGACACGGCGTAGGACTGCAGTTCCACGAAGAACCAGAGGTGTGCCACTTCGCACAGAAAGATCCGGGGATGCTCCTCGTGCCGGGCATGGTGTTCACCATTGAACCTATGGTCAATATGGGCACATGGGAGGTGTTCATCGATGCTGATGACCCGTACGGATGGGAAGTGATAACGGAAGATGAACAGCCGTCGGCACAGTGGGAACACACCCTGCTGATGACGGAACATGGCGTGGAAATACTCTCACACTGAACAGGATGGAACAGAAAGACATTTATATATTGGGCATTGAGTCGAGTTGCGACGACACCTCGGCTGCCGTGCTGAAGGATGGCATCTTGCTGTCGAATGTCACCGCCTCACAGGCGGTTCATGAGGCATACGGCGGCGTAGTGCCCGAACTGGCCTCGCGCGCCCACCAGCAGAACGTCGTACCCGTAGTTGACCAGGCTATTAAGAAGGCCGGCATCGTCAAGGAACAGTTGTCGGCAGTGGCGTTTACACGCGGTCCCGGACTGATGGGGTCGCTGCTGGTGGGCGTGAGCTTTGCCAAAGGACTCGCTCGTTCGTTGGGCATCCCGTTGGTGGATGTCAACCACCTGCAGGGACACGTCATGGCTCATTTTATAAGGGAAAGTGGCGACGACCATAGTCAGCCCCCGTTGCCCTTCCTCTGTCTGCTCGTCAGCGGCGGTAATTCGCAGATTGTCAAGGTCAACGCCTACAACGATATGGAAGTGTTGGGACAGACCATTGACGATGCGGCAGGGGAGGCCATCGACAAGTGCTCCAAGGTGATGGGACTCGGCTATCCTGGTGGACCCATTATTGACCGTCTTGCCCGTCAGGGCGACCCTCATGCCTACAAGTTTGCAGAACCGCAGATTCCGGGATTGGACTACAGCTTCTCTGGATTGAAGACCTCTTTCCTCTATAATATGCGGAAATGGGTGGCCGATGACCCCGACTTCATTGAACATCACAAGGAGGACATTGCCGCATCGCTTGAGTTTACGATTGTCGACATCCTGATGAAGAAGCTCCGGCTGGCTGTCAAGCAGACGGGCATCAACCACGTGGCCGTGGCCGGTGGTGTCAGTGCCAACAACGGTCTGCGCAATGCCTTCCATGACCACGCCCGACGCTTCGGCTGGACGGTCTATATCCCGAAATTCAGCTATACCACCGACAACGCTGCTATGATAGGCATTGTCGGCTATTATAAGTATCTGGACGGCGAGACGTGTCCCATTGACGCGCCTGCCTTCAGTAAAGTCACCTTCAAATAAAAATAGAACAACATGGATTTTGAAAGTAAAATCATCAGTCGCGAAATCAGCCAACTGCTTTGGGAACTGGAGAAAACGGTAGGCACTGCCGAGAGCTGTACGGGCGGACGCATTGCCGAGGCCTTGGTGGCCACCCCCGGTGCCTCCAAATACTTTAAGGGTGGGGTGGTTTCCTATGCCGACGAAATCAAAGAGAACCTGTTGAATGTCGATGCGCAGGTTCTCAAGGAGCAGACCGCTGTGTGTGAAGAGGTGGCCCGACAGATGGTTGCCGGTGCCTGCCGCACGCTCAACACCGACTATGCCATTGCAGCCACGGGCTTTGCAGGACCTACGGGCGGCACGAAAGACATTCCCGTAGGCACCATCTGGCTGGCCTGCGGCGATGCAGCACGGCAAGTGACCGTCAAAGTGGAGGAAGACCACGGACGCGACATTAATCTCGCCATTGCAACCAACACGGCCATGCAAATGTTTCTCAATTTCCTGAAAGACGAACAGTCAGTGCTTTCCGAGTGTTAAAAAACATTAAGAAACAGGTGAAATGCAAAGCCGTATTCTTCGTTGTAGCGGAAAATGTGTAATTTTGCAACCTGTTTGGAGTAAGTTACAATTAAGGAACAAGTAAAAGTAGATAGAAATGTCGAAGATTTGTCAGATTACAGGAAAGAAGGCACAGATTGGCAACAACGTGTCTCACTCGAAGCATCGCACGAAGCGCAGCTTTGACGTAAACCTGTTCAGCAAGAAATTCTACTATGTGGAGGAGGCTTGCTGGATACAGTTGAAGATCAGTGCTGCTGGTCTGCGTATGATTAATAAAGTAGGTCTGGACGCTGCCTTGAAGCAAGCTGTTGCCAAGGGTTTTGTAGACTGGAAGGACATTAAAGTGATAGGAGACTAAACGATGGCAAGCAAGAAAGCAAAAGGCAATCGCGTGCAAGTGATTCTGGAGTGCACCGAGATGAAGGAGAGTGGACTGCCCGGAACGAGCCGTTACGTGACGACCAAGAACCGCAAGAATACTCCCGAGAGAATGGAACTTAAGAAGTATAACCCCATCCTGAAACGTATGACCGTTCACAAGGAGATAAAATAAGACAAGATAGACTATGGCAAAGAAAACCGTCGCTACCCTCCATGAAGGTTCAAAGGATGGGCGCGCTTATTCAAAGGTCATCAAGATGGTGAAGAGTCCCAAGACGGGTGCTTACATCTTCGATGAGCAGATGGTTCCCAACGAGGAAGTACAGAATTTCTTCAAGAACTAAGAGAGAGTACATATTCTTCAAGAACTAAGAGAGAGTACATATAATATGTAGAAAGAGGCTGGTGTTGATTAACACTGGTCTCTTTTTTGTTTCGTTTTAGTTTCTGCCGTTTCGATGCTGTTTCTTTTTAATGTATGTCACGGATTATTTGACGAAGGTCAAGAATATTACTGTTTGCGTACACAAAACCGAAAAATGCTTGCTTTGTGTCGAAAAACGTGCTAACTTTGCATCGTCAAACAGAAATAAACCCCTGCGAGACAAGTAAGGATAACATTAACAAACACATTTAAAGTAAAAAGAAAGGGTAACAAAGATGAAAAGAATGTTTATTGCAGTAGCAGCTCTGTTGAGCATGACCATGGCTTACGCAGAAAACGAGAACACAAACAGCGTGAACAATGCCGAGGCTTACAACATGAATGTCAACATGGACAAGCTCGCTCGTACATTGGAGTTGACCAGCGACCAGAAGGCCAGCGTTACGGACATCCACAAGGTGTTCACTGCCGAGATGGATTTCGCAGGTCAGTCAAGTAAGGAGGAGCGTACAGCCATGATGAACAAGGCCATCAACAAGGATTTGGCTTATATGCACACCGTGCTCAACGATGCTCAGTATAAGAAGTACGTGATGCTTCTGAATGTGACCATGAACAACCGCGGCCTGAAATAATCAGTGCTACGGCGTGAAATAGAAAGCCGCTACCTCTTTGGAGGTGGCGGCTTTTTTTGAGGTTCTCACACCCTGCAGTGCTTCACTGATGCTGTGGGCGCAGCAGGTCGTTGACGGTCTTGACGGGGTTGAACGTGCCTAAGGGCACCTCTACGAACACGGTGTTCCAGTCGCTCATGGCTCCGTTCCACAGTCCGGGCAGCTCCAGTGCCTGCAGCGGCTTGCCGTCCTTCGACTTCTGCGAGATGAAGCCCGTGGCGGGGTCTACGAAGTCGGGCAGATGGAAGGGCTTGCCCTGATAGTCCTTCACGGCGCAGACGAGATCCACGGGGTTGAAGTGAGTGCCCTGGGTGAACATCTCCATATAGGCCGTGTTTGTCTTGTCAATCTGCGAGCTTTCAAGGATTTGCAGCGACACGGTGCCGTCTGCATTGTAGGTGAGGAAGGGACCACCACCAGGCTCGCCCACGTTCTTCACCACACCGCAGACGCGCATAGGGCGGTGGAGCTTCCGCCGTAGGTACATCACCAGGTCGGCATCCTCCAGCTCCTTGATGTCCTTCTTGCGGCAGCACAGGTCTTGCTGCACGAAGCGGATGATTTCCTCAATCTGTGCGTGGCTGTAGCATCCCGTGTCGAGCAGGCGCAGATAGTCGAAGGCGCGCTGCTGCAGTGTGACGAGCACGCCAGCGATGACCTGCTTCCACTGCACGGTCTCGTCCTTCAGGCGGTCGGGTACCACGTTGTCGATGTTCTTTACGAAGATGATGTCGGCCTCTATCTCGTTGAGATTCTCTATCAGCGCACCATGGCCACCGGGGCGGAACAGCAGCGTGCCGTCCTGTTGGCGGAAGGGTGTGCCGTCGGGATTGGCAGCGATGGTGTCTGTGGAGGGCTTCTGTTCGGAGAAACTGATGTCGTAGCGGACATCGTACGTCTTGGCAAAGCCGTCGGCCTTCTCGGCCACGCGCTGCTTGAAGTAGTCCATGTGCTCGTGACTCACGGTGAAGTGGACGTGAGCCTCACCGCTGGTGGCGGCGTAGAGCGCGGCCTCCACCAGGTGTTCCTCCATCGGGGTGCGTGCCCCCTCTGGGTAGCGGTGGAAGAGCAGCATACCCTTGGGCAGCTTGCCGTAGTTCAGTCCCTCGGACTCCAGCATCTGCCGCGCCACAGCCTTGTACTGCCCCTCGGACAGCAGCTGGCTGATGGTCTTGCCGGTGTTCTTCTTGCAGGCGGCATCCAGTGCATCGTGGAAGGCAAATTTCTGGATGTTGTCAAAGAACTGCTTCTCGAAGTCGGTGGTGGGCACATCGTAGGGGGCATCGGCGAAGGCGAAGATGTCCTTGAACATACGGCTGGCCGCCCCCGATGCAGGCACGAACTTCACCACGCGGTGGCCAGCCTGTTTGTAGGCTTCCCAAGCCTCTATGTACCGTTTTTGTGCGGTTTTATCGGGAGCCATGATACCCTTGCCCACGGCGGCGGCGGCTTCGAGTTTCAGGAAGGGAAATCCGGTTTCAAACTGTTGGAGCTGCTGCTCCACTTGCTTCTCGCTCATTCCCTTTTGGGAAATCTGCTTCAGGTCTTCTTTGGTTAGTTTCATCATCGTAGTATTTTTTTGTTATAGGCTGTGTTGCTTACTCGTTTATAAGGAACGTCTTGAAGTCCTCAAACTCGCTGCTCATCGGCACGCTTTGCTTCTCGCCCTTCATGAAGGCGGCCAGTCGCTCGGGGATGTTGATGTCGGTGTGGAGGATGTCGTCCACCTTCTCCTTGAACTTCGCCGGGTGAGCCGTTTCAAGGAACACGCCCGTCTCACCCTCACTCAGGCCTTCCTTCAGTGCGCGCCAGGCGCAGGCTCCGTGTGGGTCGAGCACATAGCCAGTCTGGTTGTGACACTGCAGCATCGCCTCGCGTATCTGCGAGTCGGAGTACGTCGCACCGCTGATGTCGCGGCAGATGGCCTCGTGGCTGTGTCCGTAGAGGTCGAGGATGCGCGCGAAGTTGGAGGGGTCGCCCACGTCCATGGCATTGGCCAGCGTCTGCACGCTGGCTTTCGGCTCGTAGCGTCCCGTCCCGAGGTAGTGGTAGAACACGTCGTTGGCATTGTTGGCGGCGATGAAGCGGTGGATGGGCAGTCCCATCTTATGGCCGAAGAGGGCGGAACAGATGTTGCCGAAGTTGCCGCTGGGCACCGAAACCACCAGTCGGTCGGCCTGTCCGCGCTCCTTCATGCGCGCGTACGCATTAAAGTAGTAGAACGACTGCGGCAGGAAGCGCGCCACGTTGATGGAGTTGGCGGAGGTGAGGCGCATGTGGGCACCCAGCTCCGCGTCCATGAAGGCCGACTTCACCAGCCGCTGGCAGTCGTCGAACACACCATCCACCTCGATGGCCGTGATGTTCTGTCCCAGTGTGGTGAACTGCGCCTCCTGAATGGGGCTGACCTTCCCCTTGGGATAGAGCACGTAGACGTGGATGCCCTCCACACCGAGGAATCCGTTGGCCACGGCACTCCCCGTGTCGCCGCTGGTAGCCACCAGTACGTTGACCCTTCCGCCCTGCTCCTGTCGGATGAAATGCTGCAGCAGTCGCGCCATGAAGCGTGCGCCCACGTCCTTGAACGCCAGCGTAGGGCCATGGAAGAGTTCGAGGGCGAAGATATTCTTCTCCACCTCCACCACAGGGCAGTCGAACGACAATGTGTCGCACACGATGTTGCGCAGTGCCTCGGCGGGCACGTCCTCACCGAAGAAAGCCTCCGCCACGCGGCAGGCAATGTCGTGGAAGGAGAGCGTCTCGATATGGTCGAAGAACGACTGCGGCAGTGGCTGTATGCGCTCGGGCATATAGAGTCCCCGATCCTCTGCCAGTCCCTTAACCACCGCCTTGTGGAGGTCGGCCAGTGGTGCTTTCCCGTTGGTACTGTAGTATTTCATTGTATGTTCATCAGTTGGTTCATAAATTCGTTCAATCGCAGCATCCCGTAGCTTCCGCGGACGCAGCTCACCTCATCGTAGCAGTCCACCGCGTCAGGCTCAATGCCCCGGTGCCACACGAGAAACGGCACAGGCTCGTCCACATGGATGCGTTGCTCCACGGGGGTGGGGTGGTCCGGCAGAACGGCGATGCAGACGGGTTCGTCCATTTGGCACACGGCCTCGTAGACGGGTTTGATGAGTCGCCGGTCCAGATAGTCGATGGCGCGGAGCTTCAGCTCCAGGTTGCCATCGTGTCCGGCCTCGTCGGTTGCCTCCACGTGCACGAAGACGAAGTCATCGTGCTGGAGTGCCTCAATGGCAGCCTGCGCCTTCCCTTCATAGTTGGTGTCGGCCAGTCCCGTGGCTCCCGCCACGTTGACAATCTTCAGTCCAGCGTAGTGTCCGATTCCCTTGATGAGGTCTACGGCAGAAATCACCGTTCCGCTCTTCACCTGCGGATAGAGCTGCATCAGCGTCTGCATCGATGGACGATAGCCGCCTCCCCACGGCCAGATGCTGTTAGCCTGCCGCTTCCCTTGCGCTGCCCTGTCGCGGTTGAGGGGCTGCGCCTCCAGCAGCGGTTGTGACTGGATGATGAGTTGGTTCAGCAGCTCTGCTGTTTCCTCAGCCGTCATCCTGCCCGGTTCTTCTGGAGCACCAGCCTCTGCCCGGACGAGCAGCGGTTGCCACGGCTCGTCGGGATGGTCGTGCGGCGGAGCGCAGACGATGTGTTTCGAGCCACCGCGAACGATGAGTAGGTGGCGGTATTGCGTGCCAGTGATGAAGCGAATGTTGTCGCTGCCGAGCTGGTCGTTGAGGGCGCGGATGAGTGGTTCGGCCTCCGCCGTCTCCAGGTCGCCACCGTTGTGCGTGATGATCTTCCCATCGCCCAAGGTGATGATGTTGCAGCGCAAGGCCAGGTCGTCGGGGCGCATCTCATAGCCGATGGAGGCCGCTTCCAGTGGTCCGCGCCCCTCGTACACCCGGTTGAGGTCGTAGCCGAGGATGGCCGTGTTAGCCACCTCGCTGCCAGGTGCGAAGCCCGGTGGAATGGTCTGTAGTCGCCCTGTCCGTCCGGCCTTTGCCAGTCGGTTCATGTATTCCGGGCGCGCATATTGCAGCAGCGTCTTCCCTCCCAAGCGTTCCACTGGGTGGTCGGCCATTCCGTCTCCGAGTATGATGATGTGCTTCATGGGGCGGAGGGGTTAGATGTTGGCGATGGACATAATGTTGGCAAACACGCCAGCGGCTGTCACCCCGGCACCTGCGCCGTAGCCCTGAATGAGCATGGGGTATTCCTTGTAGCGTTCGGTGGTCAGCAGCACGATGTTGTTCGAGCCTTCCAGTCCGTAGAACGGATGGTGCTCGCTGACGGCTTCGAGCGACACCTTCGTCTTGCCGCGGTCCATCGAGGCCACGAAGCGCCAGCGCTTGCCCTCGGCCTCCAGTGTCTTGCGGCGACGTTCGAAATCGGCGTCGAGCGAGGGCAGTTGCTTCCAGAAGTCGTCGAGACTGCCTTGGAAGAAGTCGTCGGGCATGAAGAGCTGCTGCTCCACATCGTCCTGCTCCACGCGGTAGCCAGCCTCGCGCGTGAGGATGACGAGTTTGCGGATGACGTCCTTGCCGCAGAGGTCGATGCGCGGGTCGGGTTCGGAGTAGCCCTCTTCCTTGGCGCGCCGCACCGCCTCCGAGAAGGGCACATCGGCAGCGATGGTGTTGAAGATGTAGTTGAGTGTTCCCGACAGCACGGCCTCAATGCGCAGAATCTTGTCGCCCGAGTTCCGGAGGTCGTTGATGGTGCCGATGATAGGCAGTCCTGCGCCGACGTTGGTCTCGAAGAGGAATTTCACGCCGCGCTGCAGGGCAGTCTCCTTGAGTTTCGCGTATTTCTCGTATTCCGATGATGCGGCAATCTTGTTGGCCGTCACCACTGAGATGTTGTGTTCGAGGAAGGTCTGGTACAGCTCCGCCACCTCGCTGCTGGCGGTGCAGTCCACGAAGACGGAGTTGAAGATGTTCATCCCCACCACCTCGCGGCACAGCTTTGACACACTGCTGGGCTCTGAGCTGCGCAGTTGTTCGCGGTAGTTGGATAGGTCAATGCCCTCGCGCGAGAAGATGGCGTTGCGCGAGCTGGCAATGCCCACCACGTTGAGCTTCAGTCGCCGCGTCTCGGCCAGTTGCCGGTACTGTGTGGCAATCTGTTCGAGCAGGTTGCCGCCCACCGTCCCTACGCCGCACACGAAGAGGTTGAGCACCTTGTATTCCGAGAGGAAGAACGAGTCGTGGAGCACGTTGAGCGACTTGCGCAAGAACTTGGAGTCGACGACGAAAGAGATGTTCGTCTCCGAGGCTCCCTGTGCGCAGGCGATGACGGAGATTCCGCTGCGACCCAGTGTGCCGAAGAGCTTTCCGGCAATGCCCGGTGTGTGCTTCATGTTCTCGCCCACGATGGCGATGGTGGCCAGTCCGCTCTCTGCGTGCATGGGGAACATGGCTCCCGTCTTTATCTCCTTCTCAAACTCGCCGTTGAGCGTCTCCACGGCCTTCGGCGCATCCTCGTCGCGCACACCGATGGAGGTAGAGTTTTCCGAGGAGGCCTGCGACACCATGAACACGGAGATTCCGTTGTCGGCCAGTGCTGTGAAGATGCGGCGGTTGACCCCAATGACACCCACCATAGAGAGTCCCGTCACGGTGATGAGTGTTGTGCCGTTGATGCTGGAGATTCCCTTGATGGGCTTGCGGTCGTTGTCTATCTTGTCCTTGATGACGGTGCCGGGGTCGCTGGGGTTGAAGGTGTTCTTCACCTTGATGGGGATGTTCTTGACACAGACAGGGTAGATGGTGGGCGGATAGACCACCTTCGCGCCGAAGTTGCACAGCTCCATAGCCTCGACGTAGGACAGCTCACTGATGGTGTAGGCCGACTGGATGACGCGCGGGTCGGCGGTCATGAAGCCGTTGACATCCGTCCATATCTCCAGCACCTCCGCATCAAGGGCGGCGGCGATGATGGCTGCCGTGTAGTCGCTGCCTCCGCGTCCGAGGTTGGTGGTCTCGCCCGTGTCGCGGTCGCGGCTGATGAAGCCGGGCACTACGGGTACGGTCTTCGTGAGGTCAACGGTAGCGAAGGTGTCCTTCACCAACTGGTAGGTCAGCTTCGTGTCGAGGGTGTGCTTGCCCTGCTTGTTGACGGTCTTGATGAAGTCGCGTGAGTTCATACGACGGCCACCGCGCACGAGGGTGCCTACGATGTGGGAACTGAGTCGCTCGCCGTAGCTGACGATGGTGGCACTGGTCTTGGCACTGAGGTCGTGGATGAGGAACACGCCGTAGTAGATGGAGCGCAGCTGCTCGAACAGGTCGCCCAACGTGCGGAGCAACTGTTCCCGAGCTGCCGGGTCTTCAATGACGCGCTCCACCATGTCGCGGTGTCTCTGGACCACGGCTTCCAGTTCTTCCCGGTAGCCTTCGTCGCCGCTGAGGGCTTGTCGCGAGATGGCGATGAGTTTATCGGTAATGCCGCCCAGGGCACTGACCACGACAATGACGGGTTGGGTCTCTGACTCAACGATGCTTTTCAAGCTGAGGATGCTCTCTATGGAACCGACGGACGTGCCGCCAAACTTCAATACTTTCATACAATGTGCAAAAGTACGAAAAAGTTCACAAATGCAAGCAGAAAATACGGAAAATCGTGCAGATTGTTGCTGTTTTGCCGTTTTCGGGGCTGTTTTCCTCCGTAGGTCAGAAGCGCAGGTTCAGCTGGCAGTCCACGAAGTTATGGTTGTGGCGGTCGGGCTGTCCGATGGTGCGGTCGTTGACGCGCGCATATTCCATATGGAGTAGTAAATGTCTGTTGAACACGTAGTTGAGACCCGCCTCATACATCGTTTTCGAGGAGCTCCACGTCTTGTCCTGGCGATACAGGTTGTAGCGCGCCTTGGCGTAGAGCTTGCCGTGGATGAGGGGCGCGATGGCGAAGGCGTAGAGTCCGTCGGCCTTGTCGCCCAGAGCCGTGCCCGGTGCTGCCGCACCTTGGCTGTGGATGTATTCCGAGCGGAGCACCCAGTCGTTGACCTTGTATTCAGCTGAGAGCGCGTAGCGGTTCTTCCTGCCCACTCCGGCGCGACTTCCCGTCCATCCGAACGCCCCGATGCGCAGTCCTTCGATGGGCATAAGCCACAGTCCGCCGATGATGTCCTTGCGGTTGTCGGCATCCTTGGTGTTGATTCCTTCACCATTGTAGACACCTATCTGATAGTGGAGCAGACTGCGTCCAGCCTGGTTCTCTAAGAGGTCGCCCTGCAGCTGTACACCGATGTCGCGTCCGCCAGACGACTTCTCACCCGTCCGGTCACCGTAGCCCACAAGACTATTGACGGCGAGGGCGTAGGAGTAAAAGCCTTGGTTGATGGGGTTTTCAGGACTCTCGAAGGTGAAGGCGCGCTTGAACTGTCCTACTTTGAGGCGCACTGCCCGGTATTTCTGCCATTCGGCGTAGAGGTCCACGAGGTAGGCCGACGAGCCGCTGCCCTGCAGCTGTACGCGCCAAGCCACATCGCCCGTCTTGCCGTCGAGCATAAGGCGCAGCAGTCGGAGGTTGAAGGTGTTGCCGTCCTGTGCGCCGTCCTGTGCTTGATATTGCAGCATGGCGTAGCCACTGAACTTGATGTCCTTGACCCATTGCGGCAGTTCCACGCTGACGGTCTTCTTGCTTTCCACCGTGTCGGTTTGTGCGCGGAGACTGAGGGGCAGGAGGCTGACGGACAGTGCGAGGAGGATGCCTTTTCGACCTGTGTGTTGTGTGTTCATGAGCATCGGCTGCGTGTGTTAGGAGCGTCGGGTGAGGAGCACCACGTTCTCCACGTGGGGCGTATGGGGGAACATATCGACGGGCTGCACCTCGCGGACGCGGTAGGCCGCATCAAGCAGTTGCAGGTCGCGGGCCTGTGTGGCCGGGTTGCAGCTGACGTAGACGATGCGCTTAGGGGCAGCGTGGAGGATGGTCTGCACCACGTCGGGGTGCATTCCTGCGCGTGGCGGGTCGGTGATGATGACGTCGGGCTGGCCGTGCTGCGCGATGAAGTCGGCGGTCAGCAGGTCTTTCATGTCGCCGGCGTAGAACAGTGTGTTTTCGATGTTGTTGATGCTGGCGTTGACCTTCGCGTCCTCGATGGCTTCCGGCACGTATTCGATGCCGACAACCCGTGCGGCCTTGGCGGCGATGAAGTTGGCAATGGTGCCCGTGCCCGTATAGAGGTCGTAGACCAGCGGTGCGTCGCCCGGTGTCTCTCCGTCTACGGCCATAAAGGCAAACTCCCTCACCACGGCGTAGAGGTGGTAAGCCTGTTCCGTGTTGGTCTGGTAGAACGACTTCGGTCCCACCTTGAAGCGCAGGTTCTCCATGGTCTCGAAGATGTGGTCGTTGCCCTTGAAGAGCAGGATGTCCTGGTCACCGATGGTGTCGTTACATTTTTGGTTGTTGACGTAGAGCAGCGAGGTAATCTGCGGAAACTGGTCGGCCACGTGCTGCAGCAGCTGCTGGGCGCGCTCCTCGTCGCCCTCCTCATCGTAGTGGAACTGCAGGATGACCATCCATTCGCCCGTGTTCGAGTTGCGGATGATGATGTCGCGCAGCAGTCCGTGCTGTGCCCGCAGGTCGAAGAAGGTCAGTCCCTGTTCCAGTGCGTAGGCATAGATGTCGTTGCGGATGTCGTTGTGCAGCGTGTCCATCAGCCAACACTTCTCAATGGGCAGTATCTTGTCGAAGGCTCCCGTGATGTGGAAGCCCACGGCGTTGCGCTGGAACTCCCTGCCGCTGCTGATTTCCTCCGTGGTCAGATAGCGGCGGTTGCAGCAGCCGAAGTCGAGTTTGTTGCGGTACTCCTGAGTCTTCACCGAGCCGAGGATGGGGCGGAACTCGGGCAACTCCACCTTACCGATGCGCGTCAACTGGTCCTTCACCTGCTGCTGCTTCATCCGCAGCTGTTCGGGGTAGGGCAGGTGTTGCCATTTGCAGCCACCGCAGGTGCCGAAGTGTTGGCAGAAAGGCTGCGTGCGCAAGGGACTGGGCTGGACGAGGCGCAGGATGTCGGCCTCCATGAAACTGTGTTTCTTGCGGCGCACCTGCAGGTCGACCACGTCGCCCGGTGCGGCCCACGGCACGAACACAACCATGTCGTCCACTCTCGCCACGCACTTGCCCTCGGCGGCAAAGTCCGTGATGGTGATGTTTTCCAGTATGGGTAGGGGTCTTTTCTTTCTTGTCATAGGGATGTTGCTGTCTTTTCAGTCTGTTACGGCTGTCCGTCCGTCGGACGTCCTTCAATCGGCTGGCAAAGGTACGGAGAAAAATCGGAACGGCCAAACTTTGAATGTTGAATGTTGAAAGCGGCCAACGGGAGTGGGTGTTCCTGTTGGTCGCCTTCTTAATTCTTAATTAGTCTTCACCGCTGGTGCTGCCGCCGGAGGTCTGACCGCTGTCGGTGCTGCCGCCCGAAGAGCTGCC
>CAVFBU010000029.1:0-24493 GCA_963620725.1 Vescimonas coprocola | reverse complement strand
AAAGAAAAACAAGTTTTCCTTTTGTATTCTGCTCACTTAATCGTACCTTTGCAGGCAAAAACGCAAGAGCATGTATAGAACGAAAACTTGCGGTGAGCTTCGTCTCACCGATGCCGGCAGCCAAGTGACACTGGCCGGATGGGTACAACGGACGCGCAAGATGGGGGGAATGACCTTCGTCGACCTTCGCGACCGCTACGGAATCACACAGCTGGTGTTCAACGAGTCGGCAGATGCCACCCTCTGCGAACAGGCTAATCGCATGGGACGCGAATGGTGTATCCAGGTGACGGGAACCGTCAGCGAACGGCAGTCGAAGAACCCGAAGATGCCGACAGGCGACATCGAGATATTAGCTTCGCGGCTCAACGTGCTGAGCGAGAGCATCACGCCGCCGTTCACCATTGAGGACAACACCGATGGCGGCGATGACATCCGCATGAAATACCGCTATCTGGACCTGCGCCGCACAGTGGTGAGGAAAAACCTGGAGCTGCGCCACCGTATGACGATACTGATACGCAACTTCCTTGACAACAGGGATTTCATAGAGGTGGAGACACCGATTCTCATCGGCAGCACCCCCGAGGGCGCACGCGACTTTGTGGTACCCAGCCGGATGAATCCCGGACAGTTCTATGCCCTGCCGCAGAGCCCGCAGACGCTGAAGCAGTTGCTGATGGTCAGTGGCTTCGACCGCTACTTCCAGATTGCCAAGTGCTTCCGAGACGAAGACCTGCGTGCTGACCGCCAGCCGGAGTTCACGCAGATTGACTGCGAGATGTCGTTTGTTGACCAGGAGGACGTGTTGCAGGTGTTTGAAGACCTGGCGCGCCACCTCTTCAAGGAAATACGCGGTGTGGAGATTCCTCCGATGCAGCGTATGACGTGGCACGAGGCTATGCGGCGCTTCGGTTCCGACAAGCCCGACCTGCGCTTCGGTATGGAGTTCGTAGAGATGATGGACGTGCTGAAGGGTACGGGAACGTTCCCTGTGTTCAACGAGGCGGAGTACATCGGCGGCATCGTCGTGCCCGGCTGCGCCGACTACACCCGCAAGCAACTGGACCAGTTGACCGACTTCGTGAAGCGTCCGCAGGTGGGTGCCAAGGGACTGGTCTACGTGAAATACAACGCCGACGGCACCGTCAAGAGCAGCATTGACAAGTTCTACGCGCCCGAGGTGTGGGCGCAGTTGAAGGAAAAGACGGGCGCGAAGGACGGCGACCTCGTACTCATCCTCAGTGGCGACAACGCCAACAAGACGCGCGTCCAGCTCTGCACACTGCGACTGGAGATGGGCGACCGCCTCGGACTGCGCGACAAAGACCGCTTTGAGTGCCTCTGGATTGTCGACTTCCCCCTCTTTGAGTGGAGCGATGAGGAGCAGCGCCTGATGGCCACCCACCATCCCTTCACGCTGCCCAATCCTGACGATATCCCCCTGCTCGACGAGCATCCCGAACGCGTGCGTGCCGTGGCCTACGACTTCGTGTGCAACGGTATTGAGGTGGGCGGAGGCTCGCTGCGTATCCACGACGGCAAGCTGCAGGAGAAGATGTTCCAGATACTCGGCTTCACCCCCGAGAAGGCCATGGCGCAGTTTGGGTTCCTTATCAACGCCTTTAAGTATGGTGCACCGCCACACGCCGGATTGGCCTTCGGCCTTGACCGCTTCGTGAGCATCATGGCCGGACTGGACTCCATCCGCGACTGCATCGCC
Organism: Vescimonas coprocola; assembly: GCA_963620725.1. Lineage (GTDB taxonomy): Bacteria > Bacteroidota > Bacteroidia > Bacteroidales > Bacteroidaceae > Prevotella. The sequence goes on along the minus strand of CAVFBU010000029.1, from coordinate 22,770 downwards.
TTCCCGAAGAACAACAGCGGACGCGATGTTATGCTGGACGCTCCAGGCGAGTTGGATGCCAAACAACTGGAAGAACTGCACCTTTCCGTTGACGTGCGTCAAGAATAACGCGGTAAAACACAAAAAGTTGGCGTTGCGTGCGTGCCTGACGGCGAAAAATGTCTACCTTCGCGTTGGAATTTTGAAAGAAAGAATTTCGACAACGTATTATTTGTAAAAGACAATGGTAGAAAAGAAGACAACAAAGAAGGCTGCCGCAACCGTAAAAGCTGCTGAGCCGAAGAAGACCGCAGCCAAGAAGGTGGCTGGAGTTGCAGTCAACGCGGAAAACATCGGTTTCAAGGCCGGTGATGTGTATCAGGCTCTCGCAGCCGCAGGAAAGGCTCTGTCCGTGAAGGAGATTGCCAAGGCCGCAAAGATTAGCGAGGAGGAGACATTCCTCGGACTGGGATGGCTCTTTAAGGAGGGTAAGCTCGTTTCGACAGAAGACAAGATTACATTGGCATAAGCCAAGACGAACCCCATAGGAAAAGGCTGGAAGACCCCACAGGTTTTCCGGCTTTTCTGTTTCTACCGTTTGACAAAGAAGCGAACCAGCAGGAAGTTGACGGGGACACAGACCGCGAACATCGGTAGCGGTGCCCATTCCTTCGGTACGCCAAGCCACAGAAACACATTGAGGCAGACGCTTTGCAGCATCCAGTTGACCACGTGGCTCAAGGCAAAGCCGGCGGCCTTCTTCCTGTCGGGTGCCACACGGAAGGTGAAACGGGTGGTCATAATGAAGTTGAAGGCAAAGCTCACCAGATAGCCCAACGTGTTGGCCACCGTTGCGCTGAGGCCGCCTAACAACAGCCAATAGATGCCGTACTGGATGGCCGTGGCCAGTGCACCCACCACGCCGAAGCGGACGATTTCCCCGAGATTTTCAGTGTGCCGCACAGGCCGTCTCTCCCTTTTCGTTTCCATATCCTTCCGATGATTTGTCTGCAAAAGTACACAATAATCCTAAAAAAAGACCGGCAACAGCGGGGAAACACGTTTTTTTTTAGTAACTTTGCAGAAATTTGGATGAAAGCGAAATAATGAAACATATAAGAAACTTCTGTATCATCGCACATATTGACCACGGCAAGTCAACGCTGGCCGACCGGATGCTGGAATATACCAAGACCATCCAGGTGACCGAAGGACAGATGCTTGACGACATGGATCTGGAGCGCGAGCGAGGCATCACCATCAAGAGCCACGCCATCCAGATGGAATACACCTGCGGTGGAGAACAGTATGTGCTGAACCTGATAGACACGCCGGGACACGTCGATTTTTCCTACGAGGTGTCACGTTCCATAGCGGCCTGCGAAGGGGCACTGCTGGTGGTCGATGCCACGCAGGGCGTGCAGGCGCAGACCATCTCCAACCTCTACATGGCCATTGACCACAACCTGGAGATTATCCCGGTCATCAACAAGATAGATATGCCTTCCGCCATGCCCGACGAGGTGGAGGACGAGATCGTGGACTTGATAGGGTGTGATCGCAGCGACATCATCCGCGCCAGTGGTAAGACGGGTGAGGGCGTCCAGCAGATACTCGATGCTGTGGTGGAGCGCATCCCCCATCCCAAGGGCGATGCCGATGCACCGCTACAGGCACTGATTTTCGACTCGGTGTTCAACTCCTTCCGGGGTATCATCGCCTATTTCAAGATAGAGAATGGTGTCATCCGCCGAGGTGACAAGGTGAAGTTCTTCAACACCGGCATGGAGTATGAGGCCGATGAGGTGGGCGTGCTCAAGATGGATATGATACCGCGCGCGGAGCTGCGCACGGGCGATGTAGGCTACATCATCAGCGGCATCAAAGACTCGAAGGAGGTGAAAGTGGGCGACACCATCACTCACGTGGCGCGGCCGTGCGACAAAGCCATTGATGGTTTTCAGGAGGTGAAGCCCATGGTATTCGCCGGAGTCTATCCCATCGACCCTACGGACTACGAAAACCTGCGTGCGTCGCTTGAGAAACTGCAGCTCAACGATGCGTCGCTCACATTCATGCCCGAGACCTCGATAGCCCTCGGCTTCGGCTTCCGGTGCGGCTTCCTTGGCCTGCTCCACATGGAGATTGTGCAGGAGCGGCTGGACCGCGAGTTCAATATGGATGTCATCACCACCGTGCCCAACGTAACCTATATGTGCTACGACAAACAGGGTGAGGTGAAGGAGGTGCACAATCCGTCGGGACTGCCCGAACCAACGCTCATCGACCATATCGAGGAGCCCTACATCCGGGCGTCCATCATCACGGCGGCCGACTACATCGGTCCCATCATGACCCTCTGCCTCGACAAGCGTGGGGAACTGATTGACCAACAGTATGTCAGCGGCAACCGCGTTGAGCTGCATTTCATGCTGCCGCTGGGCGAGATCGTCATCGACTTCTACGACAAGTTGAAGTCCATCTCCAAGGGCTACGCCTCGTTTGACTATCACGTGGACTGCTTCCGCCCCTCTAAATTGGCCAAACTCGACATCCTGCTCAACGGAGAACCCGTTGATGCCCTCTCCACGCTGACCCATCAGGACAATGCCGTGACCTTCGGGCGGCGTATGTGCGAGAAACTCAAGGAACTCATCCCGCGACAGCAGTTCGACATCGCCATACAGGCCGCCATCGGTGCCAAGATTGTGGCGCGCGAAACCATTAAGTGCGTGCGCAAGGACGTAACGGCCAAGTGTTACGGCGGCGACGTGAGCCGAAAGCGGAAACTGCTGGAGAAACAGAAGAAAGGAAAGAAACGCATGAAGCAAATCGGCAATGTGGAGGTGCCGCAGAAGGCCTTCCTCGCCGTGCTGAAACTGGACTGAGAAACGCAAACGAATGACTAGAAACAAATACTTCCAAAGACTATGACTAACATTGGACTAACGCCGCGCGACGTGGCCCGCGAACTGGCTCGCAGGTACAGCACGATGACCCACGACGAGCTGGATGTGCTGGAAAGCATCCTGGTGCCCATGAAGTTTCAGAAGGGTGAGCTGATTCTGCGCGAAGGAGAAATCTGCAAGAACATCTTCTGGATTGTCAAGGGATTGGTGCGCCAGTTTTACTACAAGAACGGGAAGGAACTGACCGAATACATGGCCACCGAGAACAATGTCTGTATGGCCATCGAGAGCCTCTTTCGCGAAGAGCCTTCGAAGCAGCAGATTATGGCCCTTGAGCCGACCATCATCTACGCGCTGCCCAAGGCTTCGCTCGAACACGAGGCCATCAGGAACGTCAATATCCAAATGCTCTACCGTAAGATTTTAGAGGAGTCGCTCATCATCGCGCAGAAGCATGCCGACCTGTTGCGCTTCGAGACAGCACAGGATCGCTACGCCAAGCTGGTAAAGCAGAGTCCGCAGCTGGTGCTCCGCGCCCCACTGGTCTATATTGCCAGTTACCTGCAGATGACACCCGAGACCTTGAGCCGCGTCCGCACGTCCGCACTGTTATGATTGTCTGTATAGCAGAGAAACCCAGCGTGGCTCGCGACATTGCCCGGATCATCGGAGCTACCGAGAGTCACGAGGGATATATGGAGGGCAACGGCTACCAGGTGACGTGGACCTACGGCCACCTTTGTACGCTGAAGGAACCGCACGACTACACGCCCATGTGGAAGTCGTGGAACCTCTCCTCGCTGCCCATGATACCGCAGCGGTTCGGCATCAAACTGATAGAACAGGACAGCATCAAGCGGCAGTTTGCCGTGATAGAACGCTTGATGAAGAAGGCCGAACGCATCGTCAACTGCGGTGACGCCGGACAGGAGGGTGAACTCATCCAGCGGTGGGTCATGCAGAAGGCCGGGGCTACGTGTCCCGTCAGTCGACTGTGGATTTCATCGATGACCGATGAGGCCATCAGCGAAGGGTTTGCCAATCTAAAAGACCAGGACGACTATCAGCCCCTCTATATGGCCGGTCTCTCGCGCGCTATCGGCGACTGGCTGTTGGGCATGAACGCCACGCGACTCTATACGTTGAAATACGGGCAGAACCGTCAGGTGCTCTCCGTCGGGCGCGTGCAGACACCGACCCTTGCACTGATTGTCAACCGACAAAAAGAAATCGAAAACTTCAAACCTGAGCCTTACTGGGTGCTGGCCACCGTCTACCGCGACACGACATTCACAGCCACCAAGGGGAAATTCACCAACGAGGAGGAAGGGCGACAGGCCTTTTCCACCATTGCTGGCAAACCGTTTACCGTGACGGGGGTGCAGAAGAAAAATGGCACCGAACAGCCGCCGCAGCTCTACGACCTCACCTCGCTGCAGGTGGACTGCAATCGCAAATTCGGATTCTCGGCCGAGATGACCCTCAACCTCATACAGTCGCTCTACGAACGCAAGTACACTACCTATCCGCGCGTGGACACCCAATACCTCTCGGACGATGTCTATCCGAAATGTCCGGCCACGCTCAATGGGCTGTTCCAAACGCGTTTTGCGGGTGTCGCACCCTATGCGGAACTCATCAAACCCATCGGCGGCAAGGCGTTGAAGAAGTCGAAACGGGTGTTCGACACCTCTAAGGTGACCGACCACCACGCCATCATTCCCACCGGCATCGTGCCCCAACATCTCTCCGATGCCGAGCGCAAGGTGTTCGACCTCGTCGCAAGGCGGTTCATCGGGGTGTTTCTGCCCGACTGCAAGTTTGCGACGACCACGGTAACGGGACAGGTGGACGGCATCGACTTCAAGGCTACGGGAAAGGAAATCCTCGATCCGGGATGGCGCGTGGTGAGGGACAACAGAAAGGAAACAGCAGAGGAGGACGACAAGAAACCCGATGACGAGGAGCGCACCCTGCCCACCTTCGTCAAGGGGGAGTCGGGCGACCACCAGCCCACGCTGACCGAGAAATGGACCACACCGCCCAACTGGTACAATGAAGCGTCGCTGCTCCGCGCCATGGAGACGGCGGGGAAGTTCGTGGAGGACGAGACGCTGCGTGCCGCCATGAAAGAGAACGGTATCGGACGCCCTTCCAGCCGTGCCGCCATCATTGAGACACTGTTCAAACGGCATTATATCAAGCGCGACAGGAAACGGCTGATAGCCACCCCGACGGGCATCGAACTGATAGATCTCATCCGCGAGGAACTCCTGAAAAGTCCCGAACTGACCGGTATCTGGGAGAAGAAGCTACGCGACATCGAACATCGGAAATACGATGCGACACAGTTCATTGACGAACTGAAACAACAGGTGACGGACATCGTCAACGAAGTGATGCACGACACCAGTAACCGCCGGGTGACTGTGCTCTCCGATGCGGAACTGAAAAAGGTGAAGTCGCCGAAAGCCGAGACGGCTCCGAAGACCAAAACGGCCAAACCCAAGCAGAAGGCAGCAGCCCTTTCCCCCGATGACAGCATCATCGGACAGCCGTGTCCGCTCTGCGGAAAGGGACATATCGTCAAGGGCAAGACGGCCTACGGCTGTTCCGACTATCAGCACTGCCAGTGGCGGCTACCCTTCAAACCATAGAGCCGTATGAAAAACCTATCGTGTTTCCTGCTGATGCTAACAGGTTGCCTGCTGCTGATGGCCTGTGGAGCAGAGCGGTTTGTCAAGCAGGGCGACAGGTTGCTTGCCGCCGGCGATTATTCGGATGCGGCAAAACAGTACCGAAAGGCTTACACGCGGACATCGCCGAAGGAGCGTACCCGGCGCGGACAGATAGCCCTGCGACAGGCCGAGTGCTACCAGCGCATCAACTACACCGCACGCGCCATCACCGCCTACCGCAACGCTTTGCGCTACGGGCAGGGAGACTCTATCTCTCGCTTAGCCTTAGGGCGGCAGTTGCTCAAGGCCGGACAGTACAAGGAGGCGGAAAAGGTGTTGACGGAGGTCGTTGACTCCTGTCCGATGAACATCTTGGCCCGCACCGCCCTGGTTTCTGCCCAAAAGGCTCCGGAGTGGAAGAAGACGGGGTCGCGCTACCGCGTCAAGCGCGCCGATGTGTTCAACTCCCGCCGTGCCGACTACGCACCAGTGCTGGCCGGCACAGACCACGACCGCCTTTACCTCACTTCCACACGCAACGAGGCGACGGGTGACGAGATCAGCGGCATCACTGGTACGAAGAATGGTGACATCTTCATGGCACAGAAGGACGAGCAGGGACGCTGGCAGCGTCCGCAGGTCATTGACACCGAATTGAACTCCAGTGCCGATGAGGGAGCCTGCTGCTTCTCCCCCGATGGGCGCACCATGTACCTCACCGTCTGCCAAAGTGACGAACGCTATCCGCGTCTGGCCACCATTGCCGTCTCGCAGCGTGCCGATGCGGCATGGAGCAAGCCGCAACCGCTGGCCTTGACCCGCGACACGCTGTCGCTCTATGCCCATCCGGCCGTCAGTCCCGACGGCCAGTGGCTGTACTTTGTCAGCGATATGCCGGGAGGAATGGGCGGCAAGGATCTGTGGCGCGTGCGGCTGACACCATCCGGGCTGGGGGCTGTGGAGAATCTGGGAGCACCCGTCAACACACCTGGCGACGAGTTGTTTCCCACCTTCCGTCCCAATGGCGACCTCTACTTCTCCAGCGATGGCCACGAGGGTATGGGTGGTCTTGACCTCTACATCGCCCATCCGCAGCCGTCGGGATGGACGGTGGAGCATCCGAGCTATCCGCTCAACTCCTCGGCCGACGACTTCGGGATGACCTTCGAGGGCAACAGCAATAAGGGATTCTTCTCCTCCAACCGGGGCGATGCGCACGGCTGGGATCATATCTACAGTTTTGAGAATCCAGAAATTACGCAGACCGTGAAGGGATGGGTCTACGAGCGCGACGGCTATGAACTGCCGCAGGCTGTGGTGTATATGGTGGGGAACGACGGCACGAACCTCCAGCTCAGCGTCATGAACAACGGGTCGTTCACGCAGCAGGTTCGGCCGGATGTGGACTACGTGCTGATGGCTTCCTGTCCCGGTTACCTCAACCACCAGGAGGCACTTCGGGTGGGCGAGACAGAAGCATCGCAGGAGTACGTCCTGCAGTTTCCACTGGCCAGCATCACGGCTCCCGTGTTGATAGACCATATCCATTACGATTTTAACAGTGCCTCCCTGCGACCGGAGTCTGCGCAGTCGCTCGACTCACTGGTGGCTCTCCTTCATGCCAATCCCCACGTGGCCATCGAACTGTTGGCGCATTGCGACTACAAAGGAAACGGTGATTACAACAAACGGTTGTCGCAGCGGCGGGCCGATTCCGTGGTGCGTTATCTGACGGCGCACGGCATCAGCGGCAAGCGGCTGTCAGCGGTGGGTTGTGGAAAGGAACGGCCGCGAACCGTCACGCGGCGGTTGGCGGAACGTTATCCTTTCCTACAGGAAAACAGCGTCTTGACGGAGGAGTTCATCAAGACACTGAAACCCGATGAGCAGGAGGTCTGCAACCAACTGAACCGCCGCACGGAGTTCCGCGTGACGGACACGACCTATGGTATGTTTGATGCCGATGGCCGGATTACAGTTCCTCCTTCACGCAAGTGAACAGCTCGTAGCCCCCAGCCACGGCAAGGCCGAAGCCCAGTGCCCCCGTGGTGAGCAGCATTTCGAAGAGTCCACGGTCCAACAGCTGGTGGACGAAGATTTCCGTTTCCACCAGTACTACGGGGACTGCATCGCTTGCTATGAACGCGATGGCGGCAGCGAGCAGGCAGCCGAGTGTCCAAAGACGGCTGAACCAGTTGACGCGCGGCGGCAACCGGCGCAGTATGCGTCCGCTGAATCCGTTGTCGGCAATGGTTTGCCGGGAGGCTTCTTGGAAGAATTGCTGTAGCAGTTGTTCGTCTTTTCTATCCATAACCGTTTTGTTTCAGATAAGTGGTCATTTTCTCCTTTCCTCGGAAGAGGTTGGACTTGACGGTGTTCTCTTTCATACCGGTAATCCGGGCAATCTGGTCAATCTTGTAGCCGTCGATGAGTTGGAGGGTGATGCAGGTGCGCTCCTCGGTCTTGAGCAGGGAGAGGGCGTGGTAGAGGTCCATCTGCAGGGCGGGCTGGCCGTTGCCGCAGTCCGCAGGCTCTGCCACGCTGTCAATGTCGGTGGTAGTCTTCCGGCTGCGCACGTGGTCGTAGAACACGTTGTAGGCAATGCGCATCAGCCACGTCTGGAAGGAGGCCACAGCGCGGAAGGAGCCGAGGTGAAGCCAGGCCTTGATGAAGGTGTCCTGCGCCAGATCATCGCTCAGCGGTTCGTTGCCTAAGGTCTGGTGCAGGAAAAACCGTCGCACAGGCGACTGGTAGCGCACGACGAGCTGGTCGAAAGCCCGGCGGTTGCCCAATACAGTGGCCTGTGTGACGAGTGCAAGGTCTGAGCGTGAGTTCATTGTTCAGTGGTTGCAGCGGTGTCGTCGTTCACGGTTTCGCTGGTTGCGTGTTCCGGCTCGGTGGTGGTTTCCTTGCTTCTGGTCAGATAGGCACTGATGACTTTGCCCAGTCCGATGAAGAAGACGAGGGCACCGATGCCGAATCCCACTTCATCCATGATGATGCCGAGGAAGATGGCCAGTCCGATGCCGAGACAGCAGTGCCTGATGCCGGGGGCGTAGGCCACGTTGCCGTTGACGGGCGACGAGGACATGTTGACGGGGATGGGCTGGCCGTGCTGTGCAGCGATTTCCGCCAGTCGAACCTTGTTCTTGCGGTTCATATAGATGAACCAAAGGATGGGTCCGATGATGGAGACAGGGGCGAGAACGAAGAGGATGAACAGGCAGGCAATCACGAATTTTCCCCCTTTCGCTTTACTTTCCCAACCATCGTCGTCGAAGATGGAGCCGGTGGCGAAACTGACGGTGTTGCCGTTGCTGCTGAAGGTGATGGAGTCCCCGTCTGCTTGCGTGGTGTCCGAGAAGGCTTCGATGGCTGTCGTCTTCGATGTCGCGGTGTCTGCCAGCGTCTGGGTGCGCGGCGTATGGCGGTGCTTCTGTGCCGTGGCGGGTACAACTGCGGTGAGTGTGGCGAAGAGTGCCAGGGTGAAAAGTAACTTTCTCATAGTGTTATTCTGTTTGTTTTTGTTTTATTTTCGTTGGTTTGACGCGATAGCGGCGTAATTAGTTGCAAAGGTGCAATATTTTTTTTAATTTTGCAAGCCAATGACACCATTACCTGAAGAATTTACCGCCGTGGCACGGCGGACAATGGGTGATGAACGCTTCGCACGATACCTGCAGGCATTCGATACAGAGCCGCCCGTGAGCATCCGCCTCAATCCGAAGAAGGCAGAGGGGCTGACTGCTGCGGGTGAGCGTGTGCCGTGGTGTCGCCAGGCCTGGTATCTGCCGCAGCGTCCTAATTTCACCTACGACCCGTTGCTCCATGCCGGTTGCTACTATGTGCAGGAGGCGGCCTCGATGTTTCTGGACACCGTACTGCAGCAGTGGTTGCCGGATGCTCCCGTGGTGGCGGTCGACTGCTGTGCAGCTCCCGGCGGAAAGTCGTTGCTGATGCGGTCGGCACTGGCCGAGGGTAGTGTGCTGCTGTCTAACGAACCGCTGCGCAACCGCGCCAATATCCTGGCGGAGAACGTGGCGAAGTGGGGCTATGCCGACCATATCGTGACCAACAACTATCCGAGAGACTACCGCCGCGCCAAGGTGACGGCGGACGTGGTGCTGTGTGACGTGCCGTGTTCAGGGGAAGGGATGTTTCGTAAGGACGAGGCCACCATTCGCGAGTGGAGCGTGTCGCACGTGGAGCAGTGTGCCCGATTGCAGCGCGAAATCGTGACGGATGCCTGGGCGTGTCTGGCCGATGGGGGACTCTTCGTGTACAGCACCTGTACCTTTAACACCCGCGAGAACGAGGAGAACATCCGGTGGATGATGGATGAACTGGGTGCAGCGGTGTTGCCCGTTGACATAGAGGCCGACTGGCACATTACCGGTTCGCTGCTGGAAGGCTTTACATTGCCCGTCTTCCGCTTCATCCCCGGCATCAGCCGGGGCGAGGGACTCTTTCTCTGTGTGCTCCGCAAGGGAGGACAGTGGCAGCAGGGCGTGTCGGCAAAGTCACTGCGCAGGGCCATGCAGGGACTCAACGTCCTTGCCCGTCCTGTCGTAGAACAGGCTGTCGCAATGGTGGAGGTTGACTATCGGCAGGCCATGGCGTACCTGCGCCGCGAAGCCCTCGTGCTTGGCAGCGATGTACCGCGCGGCGTGGTGGGCATCTGTTTCGACGGCCACCTGCTCGGCATGGCCAAGAACATCGGCAACCGGGCCAACAACCTCTATCCCAAGGAATGGAAAATAAGAACAACGTATATACCTGACGAATATGAAACAATACTTAGACCTGTTGGATCGCATCCTGCGTGAAGGAACGAAGAAGGGCGACCGCACCGGGACGGGCACCCTCAGCATCTTCGGCACGCAGTCGCGCTACAATCTGGAGGACGGCTTCCCGCTGCTGACCACCAAGAAACTGCATTTGAAGAGTATCATCTACGAACTGCTTTGGTTCCTCAAGGGCGACACCAATGTGCACTATCTGCAAGAGAACGGGGTGCGCATCTGGAACGAATGGGCTGACGAGAACGGCGAGCTGGGTCCGGTCTACGGTCACCAGTGGCGCTCGTGGCCGGACTACAACGGCGGTGTCATCGACCAAATCAGCCAAGCCGTTGACCTGATTAAACACCACCCGGACTCGCGCCGGATTTTAGTCTCGGCGTGGAACGTGGCCGAGGTCAACGAGATGGCACTGCCACCCTGCCACACGATGTTCCAGTTCTATGTGGCCGATGGTCGCCTGTCGCTCCAACTCTACCAACGCTCGGCCGACACCTTCCTCGGTGTGCCCTTCAACATTGCCTCCTATGCACTGCTCCTGCAGATGATGGCACAGGTGACAGGACTCCAGGCCGGCGACTTCATCCACACCACGGGTGACACCCACCTCTATCTCAACCATCTGGAGCAGGCTCGCCTGCAACTCACGCGCACGCCGCGTCCGCTACCTACGATGCGGCTCAACCCGGACGTGAAGTCTATCTTCGACTTCCGGTATGAGGACTTCCAACTGGAGGGCTACGACCCCTATCCCCACATCAAAGCGGAGGTGAGCGTATGACGTTGCACATCATTGCTGCCGTGGCGCGCAACCGTGCCATCGGCTTTGAGAACAAGTTGCTGTACTGGTTGCCCAACGACTTGAAACGTTTCAAGGCGCTGACCACCGGGCACACCATCATCATGGGGCACAACACGTTCCGCAGTCTGCCAAAAGGCGCACTGCCCAACCGCCGCAATGTGGTGTTGAGCCGTTCGGTGCAGGAAATCCCCGGCTGTGAGGTGTTCCCCTCCCTGGAAGACGCACTGGCCAGTTGCCGTCCCGATGAGCAGGTATATATAATAGGTGGGGCGAGTGTCTATCAGCAGGCACTCCAGCGGGCAGACCTGTTGTGTCTGACGGAGATTGACGATGAGCCGCAACAGGCTGACACCTTCTTCCCGGACTACAGCGACTGGAGGGTCGTAAAGAAAGAAGTACACCCCAAGGACGAGAAACACGCCTTTGCGTATGCTTTCGTGGACTATGCGCGGCCTTAGTCTTCGTTGAAGTCGGCTACGGGCAACTGACGGTCAAACACGGTGTTGAAGGAGATGAGTGTCTCCGACGAGGCCAGTCCCAACGGTTGGAGCTTGTCGTGGATGATGTTCAACAGGTGGTGGTTGTTCTTGGCGTAGATCTTGATGAACATATCGAAGTTGCCGGTGGTATAGTGGCACTCAGTGACTTCGGGTATCTTTTGGAGTTCGGACAACACGTGGTCGAACGTCTCGGGGTTCTTCAGGTTGAGTCCGATATAGGCACAGGTCTCGTAGCCGATTTTCTCGGGGTTGATGATGAACTGTGACCCTTGGAGTACGCCCATACTGGTGAGCTTCTGGATGCGCTGGTGGATGGCTGCGCCGCTTACGTCGCAGGCACGTGCCACTTCCAGAAACGGCACACGGGCATCTTCCGCTATCATCCGCAAGATTTGTTTGTCCAGGTTGTCGAGTTTTGGGGTTGCCATATTGTTGTTCTTTCTTTGGTGTGTGCAAAGTTATGAAAAATTGGCGACAACGGCAACAATTTATCATTATTTTCTGTACTTTCCCCTTTAGATTGTTACTTTCTGTCCGTTCTTTCGTCTGTTCTTTCCGTCCGGTTGGTGGCTACATAGTTGATGCGGAGGGCACCAGCCTGCCGCAGTGCCTGTTTCACGTCGCTGATGAGTCCCATGTCGGTTTGGCCGTCCGCCAAGATGTTTACTATCATATTTCTGCGGTCTTCTGTCGACATCTGTTCCCGTTCTTCCGCCACAGCTTCGGGCAGTTGACCTATGCTGACGATGCGGCTACCCACCTGGATGCGCGTTTCCGCATGGTCGCCCGGTGCGGTACTGTCGATGGGGCGGCCGATGTAGATATAGACAACGTTGCCCCGATGAGCGGTCTTTTCCAGCTCGGTGCCTTGAGGAACGGTGAAGCGCACGTGTATGTCGTCCTGTCTCATGTGGGTGACAATCATGAAGAAAAACAGCACGGTGAATATCAAGTCGGGCATGGAGGCCAGGTTCAGTCCCGGCACTTCTTGCTTGCGGCGGCGGAAACGGCTCATGGCTGGCCTCCTTTCTCTGCCGTCGTTTCGGGCAGACTGCCGCCGTCCGTCACGGCCTCGCTGATGCGCATGGGGTAACGGTGGATAATGGTCTCGCGCTGCTCGTCATTGCACTGGGCAAGGCGGAGTCCAAAGCGTCGTTGTGCCATCTGGTCGCGTAGGGTGCGGAAGGCTGCTACGATGGTGTTCTGTGTGTCGAAATAGGCCTTGTAGGAGGTGCGCCGGTCGGTGGTCACTTCAATCATATAGCGTGGCGAAGGTCTGCTGGCCACGAAGGACTCCACCTCGCGCTGGAGGCTGGAGGCCGCTATCGTGCGGTCGGCCATCCACAGCCTGTCGTCGGCATCGAGCCGGATCTGTAGCACGTTGCTGCGGTTGATGTCGGTGGTGGCAGCTGGTGTGGATTTTGCCGGAGGCAACTGGCGTGATAGTCCCTTGTCGCTGTTCATTGATGAGGTCATCAAGAAGAACACCAGCAGCATGAACGAGATGTCGGCTGTTGATGCGGTGTTAAGTTGCGGGACTTCGTGTGGTCGGCGGCGGATGAACATGGGACGATTATTTTTTCGGGCGTGTGCGGCGGTTGATGCCGGAGACTCCGTAGACCACGCAGCAGGCCGCCACGACGGTCAGTATCAGGGACACGGTGATGATGCCGTCGGAGGTCTTCAGCCAGAAGCGGTCGGTGAAGCTGACTCCGTTGACCATCATCGGGGCGGAAGATCCTGTCAGGCATGCCACGACGAGCAACAGTAGGGTGGCAATGGCCACGCCGTAGGCAATGGCACGGCGCGGTACTCGGTTGCTCTCGGCCATACTGTCCGTATGGGTGCGCAGGGAACGCACCACCGACACAGCCGTGACCACGGTCACACCGACCATGGCAACGTAGATGAGCCACAGCATGACTTCCGCCAAAAGGTAATCGCCGATGTTTCCCATATTATTTCTTGTATTTCGACAAGGCATCCAACAGACTGATGGCACTCTCTTCCATCTGTGAGGTCAGATGGTCTATCTTCGACAGGATGTAGTTGTAGAAGAACTGGAGAATCAGTGCCACCACGATGCCGAAGATGGTGGTGATGAGTGCCACCTTCATACCTTCTGCCACGATGGTCGGACTGATGTCGCCGGCGGTTTGTATGCGGTCGAAGGCCATCACCATACCGATGACCGTACCGAGGAATCCTAATGATGGTGCTGCCGCGATGAAGAACTTAATCCAGGGACAGCCCTTCTCCATATTGCCAATCTGTACCGAGCCGTAGTTGGTCAGTTGGCGGTCAATTTGGTCGAGCGGTTCCTTCTCGTGGAGCAGTCCTTGATAGCAGATGCTGGCCACGGGGCCGCGTGTCTCCCGGCAGAGTGTCTTGGCCCCTTCCACGTCGCCGACCGCCAGTCGCCCGTCGATGTCGGCCAGCAGTTTCTTGGCATTGATCTCGGAGAGGGTGAGGTAGAGGATGCGCTCAATGCAGAAGGCCAGTCCCCCGATGAGTGTCAGTGCCACGAGTGACATAAAACCCGCTGAGCCTTCGATGAATTTCTGTTTCAGCATCTTGTGGAGTCCGCCGCCCTCCTGTGCGGTGGGGTTTGCCGCGTTCAGGTCTGCGTCAATGGTCGCCATGGCCGAGTCGGCATCAAAGGCACCGGTCGTGGCAGCAGCCACGGAGTCTGTCTTGTCGGTTGTCTGTGCCGCAGCGTGTTGTGTGTTTATGGTTACGGCCAGCAATAGGATGGCAACCACTCCTTTCCATCTTGTCATACGTTGATACATATCCTTTTTTGTCTTTTCGTCGGCAAAGGTACGATTAAGCGAGCAGAATACAAAAGGAAAACTTGTTTTTCTTTTTATTCTCAAGCGTGAGTACCTTCGGCCGCAGGCCAAAGGTACGATTAAGCGAGAGAAATACAAAATAAAACGGTGTTTTATTTTCGCAGCACCTTGCCGACAGTGATGGCCAATACCTTCACGTCCCGCCACAGGGAGTGGTGTGCCAAGTCATAGAGATCCATCTCCAGACGGCGGAGCATTTTCTCCATCGTGTCGGTATAACCATTGTAGATGGTGGCATACGAGGTGAGTCCGGGGCGTACCTCGAAGAGACACCGGTAGCGTGGGTCTTCCGACATAATTCTTTCAACAAAATAAGGACGCTCGGGGCGCGGCCCCACCAGCGACATCTCGCCCTTCAGCACGTTCCATAGCTGGGGCAACTCGTCCAGATGGTGGGCGCGCAACCACCGCCCTGTCGCTGTCAGCCGCGCATCGTCCTCACCATCGCAGAGCTGCGGCCCGTTGTTCTCGGCATCCACTGCCATCGTGCGGAACTTACAAATCTGGAACGGACGACCGAAACGCCCCACGCGCTCCTGCCGGAAGATGATGGAGCCGTTGTGCTCGCGCCACACCATCAGGGCGCAGATGAGGAACAGGGGCGAGAGGACAACGAGTCCCACGGCGGCAAGGAGCACATCGAACAGGCGTTTCACCTTTCGCTCGAAGGCGTTCATCCTATCGTGGATGCAGTCGTTAGCGTATGGTTTCATGGCACAATGGTTTTTTTTCTGCGGAGCAGGGAAAGGTAAAAACGCTTCTGCCACGTGTGGGGCAGCAGTCTGACGAGGGTACGCACGAACAGGTTCTGGAGCAGCTGCAGACAGCTGATGTATCCAGTCTTGTGGAAGGTATGTTCCATGGCGATTTCTGAACGGAGGTAACGCCAACTGCTGCGCCGTGAGAAGAAGCCGTCTGACAGGCGGAAATGAATCAGCGGACGCTGCAGGTTATGGAAACGGCAGCCGGCCTGTATCAGACGCACCCACAGGTCGTAGTCCTCAAACAGATAGACCTCGCGGTAGCCGCCCACCGCCATCACGGCCTTCCGGCGGAACATGACCGTGGGATGGTTCATCGGACAGCGCAGCTTGCCGAACCGCACAATATCGCTGTGCCGTTCGGGCACGCGACGTATGGAGACGGTCTGTGAGGGCGTGTCGCGAAACTCATCAATCCAACCGCCTAATACGTCGCAGTCCGTATGTTCAGTGAGGTAGCGGTATTGCACCTCCAGGCGGTCGGGCCAGCAGATGTCGTCGGTGTCCATGCGTGCCACGAGGTCATGGTGGCAGTGGCGCAGTCCTTCGTTGAGGGCGAGTCCCAACCCTCGGTTTTCTGGAAGTGGCACGAACTGCATCTCCGGCTGTTGCTTCAGATAGTGGTCAATCACCTCAAGCAACGCTTCCGTCAACGGACCATCGCCCACGAGGACAACCTCCTCGGGCGGACAGTGCTGTCCGAACACGCTGTCCAGACACTGGCGCAGGTGTTCGGGATGCTCCCGGTTGTAGACGGAGAGCAGTACGCTACAGGGTATTCGTTGTATCATTCCTTCTTTTCTCACTCCTTATATTATATAGTAAGCCAATGGGTGGGCACGGGCGAGGCCGTTCCTGCCTGTCGCCACCACAGCCGAGGACCGATGTTGACGGCCTCTTCCTGCGCGGCCAGCCATGCGCCCCACCAGGAAAACGATGAGTTGGCCGTGACATGATGGCGGCAGAGCGTCATCAGGTGCATGTCCTGCACGCTCCGTTCACCACTGTTCCAGTCCACGAAGACGGTTTCCGCGCCGTCCAGCAACGGCTGCAGCTGCGTCTTGCACCATGCCGCGTCGTCCGAGAAGATGCAGAACAACCTTGCCCCAGTGTGCTGCCGGATATGGCGTATGGCCTCGGCATAATAGCCGGAGGCGCAGAGGTCATGGAACATCGGGTTGCCGACGTAGTCGGTGCGCCGCACATGGACGGCCACGGACTCTTCGCTCCTCAACCGCCCGGCCAATGAAAGATTGTTTTCGCTGTCAAAGGCAGGGAAGCGGAACCGCTCCAGCAGCGTGGCGCGGCAGTCGCTGAAATACGCCTCGTGCTGCCAGTAGCCGTCGTAGTAGACGCTGCCCTGCCGGGAGACGGCATCGGGGACGAAGGCAAGGGAGCGCGGCTCCACACACATGGTGCGCCGCTTGGGCAGCAGCCGGCTGCCGACACGCCACGACTGGAAGTCGGGGTAGGGGTAGGCCACGCGCGCCACCTCCCCGTAGGAGGCACGCAGCACCCGGATGCCGAAGGCTCCTTCGAGTTGGAAAGGCCGCCGGTAGCCATGGAACGTGTGCAGGTCGGCCATCACCGCCGCCTCGGGATGATGCCGTTGCAGGGCGGTGTAGAGGGCGTATTGGAACATCTGGTTGCCCAGTCCGCCGAGTATCTTTACAATCTTCTCCGGTCTCTTCATGGCTGTTGTACTTTTCTGTGAATCATCTTCCGCTTGACGGCCATGAGCCATCCTCCCAGGGTCAGCATCGCCCGAAGGAAGGGCTTCTGGTATTGCGCCCGGATGATGTCGGCATCACTGCGCCACGCCTTTGGGATATCCATAGTACCGCTGATCTGTCCCTCGTGGCCGTGTATGGACTCCACAACGAGGGTGGGGCAGTAGACCGCGCGCGCGGTCTGCAACACCCGGTAGTACCACTCCACGTCAACCAACCAGTGCAGCTGCTCGCAGAACGCCTGCATCCTGTCGCGCCGGAAGGCCACGCAGGCGCACGGCCCGATGGCGTTGAGGCAGAACAGCGTGGCGGCGTGGCGCAGCATCCATCGCTTCACGCCGTGCGGTATCCACCGCCGTTTCTTTCGTCCGTCAGTGATGACGCGCACTTCCGACACGGCCACCTCGGCCTCCGACTGTTGCAGGGTCTGCAGCAGCCGCACTAAATAGTCCCGGCCGGTCAGTGCCTCGTCGTGGTGTAGCACGATGCAGTAGTGCCCCGTTGCCTGTTGCAGCCCGGCGTTCCAGTTGCGCACCGCGCCGAGCGGCGGTGTGTGGTGCGTATAGCGTATGCGCTCATCGGCCAACGACAGGACATACCGTCCGATGCGGTCGTCCGTAGAGTCGTCACAGACCACCATCTCCACCTCCACTCCCTGCTGGCAGCGCACGCTCCCGATGGCGCGCTGTGCCAGCGGCAGATGGTTGCAGGTTGGGATGATGATGGAGAAGTCGGGTGTCATACGCGCGGCAGGGTTTGTGGGTGCAGATGGATGAGATACATGCTGAGCAGCAATACGGAGAGCGAGAGCACATTGTCGATGCTGCCGCCCCAGAAGAGGTCGAGGGCGAGGCCGAGAAACAATCCCAACTCGGGTGCATAACGCGGGTAGCGGTCAAAACGGGAAAGGGTGTGGAACAGGGAGGCTACGAACAGCAGCATCACCGGGAGACCGAAGCAGAGGCCGAAGAGCAGTACGGTGGACTCGGTGACATCGGCAGTGGCCAGTGTGCGTACGCTGAACCGCGTGTGCTCCGTCACGCGTTGGAACAGGAAGCCGTTGCCCAGCAACGGGTGGTCACCGATGCGGTCGATGGTGTAGCCCCACAGCTTCCAGCGGAAATAGTTGCTCTCGCTGAAGCCCATGGTCCAACGGGTCAGCAGTACCACGAAGCCTATCGTGGCACATACCACTATGAGCAGCCGCGCCCGGTGGCGGTATAGTTGCAGGACGATGAGTGCGGCCACGAGACTCAGCGAGATGAAATAACGCAGCGAACCGGCCAACAGTAGGTTGACCACCATCACTGCGGCCAGTGCCCGTCGTCTGCGGCGCTCCAGTCCCGTCTCGTTAATCAGGAAGCAAAGAGCCAGGAACGAGATGCTGCCGGAGTAGAGCGAGTTGCCCTTGATGCCCTGAAAGCGCGGTATCAGCTCACCGGGACGGATGGTCAGATAGACCCACGGCAGTTTCACCCCAGCCACCTGCAGGATATTGGCCAGCAGGTCGGCGGCGAAGATGGCATAGACCACGTAGCTGACCACCGTCAGTAGCCGGCGTTTGTCTCCCACGCCCATCAGCATGACAACAAGGAAATAGAACTGTATCCAGCGGGCCAGCGGTGCTGCCTCGGTGGGGCGTGCCATCATTAGGAAGAGTCCGATGAGGAGCGATGCCGCCGTGAAGGCTGCAAACAGGGGTACGGACTTCACACACTGCTGGAAGGCCTGGGCGGAGAACAGCAGCAGGAGTGCACCGACTAACAGCGGCACAAAGGCGTAGCCGACAAACTGGAGCAACACCAGCGAGACGGCGAAGAGCAGCAGGGCAAGTCCTTGACGCGTCTTCATGGCGCAGTGCGATGAAGGGTGAAACGGATGTAGCTGCCGAGCGCGATGGTTTTCAGCAGGTAGGCCAGCAGCACGGCCAGAGCCAGTGCCGACGCACCCCACTGCAGCGGCAGGAGTAGGGCGGTGAACAGGCAGACGGCCACCGCCCATCCAACGTTGAAGGCGAGACACGTCCACATCTTCCCGATGCTGTACACGGCCATCTCCATCACGTTCGACACGGCGGAAAACACCACCGAGACGGCCAACAGCATCAGGGCGGCATAGTCGGTGTAGCCGTCGCCGTAGAGCGTCATGACGTAGGGGGCGGCCACAATCAACAGCAGGGCCAGCATCGTGGCGATGCCGGCAATCAGCCGGATGTGGAGGCGCAGTGTACGGCCGAAGCCGTCGCGCGTGTCCATGCCCGATAGGATGGGGAGGGCTATCTGGCTGACAGCTCCGGGAATGAACAGGATGATGACCTTCCACTGGTCTGCCGCCTCGAAGACGGCCAGCTCCTCGTAGCCACTCTGTCGCACCAGCATGGCACGGATGACCCAGAAGACGGGTGCGACCATCAAGGCTGACAGGGCAGCCGGGAGACTGAAGGTCAGGAGCAGTTGCCAGTCCTTGCGCCCGATGCGGGCACCGCGCAGGCTGATGCCTGCCTGTTGCAGGGCGTTGCTGACGGCCAGGCGGTAGACCCCGTAGAGCAGCACCACGCCGAGACCGAAGCCGAGCACGGCACCCTTCAACTGCCAGAGCCAGGCACCGAGGGTCATCAGGGCGGCCTCGCCGACGCTGCCAACGAGTGTGCAGAGGGCAATGGCCTTGAAGTCTTCCAGTCCGGCCAGTATGCCATTGAGCGAGCCGTTGAGGATGGACATGAAGAGCATCAGTGCGCCTATGATGATGGCGGCGTGGAGATGGGGCGTATGGAGCACATCGTCGGCCAGCCACTCGGAGCACACCACCATGGCCGCCATGGAAACCAGGCCGAGCCACAGGGCGAAGCGGTTGGACAATCGACAGACGGAGGCGGCGCGTTGAGGGTCACTGCTGCGGTAGCGAGCCACGAAGCGTGTGGCGGTCACACCGATGCCGGCTGCGCCGAACACGATGAACATATTGATGGTGGAGCGCACCATACCCAGTTCGCCGAACGCCGTCTGTCCCAACAGCCGGGCACAGGCGATGCCTGCCAGCAACACCAGCAACTTGCCCAGTGCCGTCCCAGTCAGTGTCCAAAAAGCACCACGAGCCATGCGTCGTTTCAGTTCATTGCCCAGCAGCCGTTGCTTCATCGTGAGTCCTTTCTTCCGTAGCGTCCAGCCGACGGATGTAGAGTATCGCGGTCGGTATCAGTGCGGCCAGCAACCAGGCGGCGGCGAGTGTCCACAACTTTCGCGGAAAGATGGGGCGCAGCTTTCCCATGGGTGGTGTCACCACGCGGATGTTCCGGTTGCGGAAGGCTTGCCCGATGCGGTTCTCCTCGCGCTTTTGCAGGAGGTAGATATACAGCGACTCCACCACTTTCTGCTGTCGTCTGGCCGGCAGCGTCTTGCTGTATTTCGCAGGGATGCCCACCAGTTTTTCCGTCAGTTCGTGTTCCTTCGCCCTCACACCCTTGAGCTGTATCTCGATTTGCGACAGCGCATTGGTGATGGAGCTGGCAATGGCGTTGTGCATGGGGGCTATCTGTGCGTCGAGCTCGCGCACCAGGGGGTTGCGGTCGCTGCTGTTCTCCGCGAGGTTCTGTCGTTTCAGCACCAGCGTGTTGTAGGCCGCAATCTGTTTGGCGATGTTGTCGTTGTCGGGCAGTACGTTGCCGGGCAACACCTGATAACCATTACCTTCGCGCTGCATCAACTGCTGCATGTGCTGCAACACGTAGCGTTCGTTGTTCAGCTGTAGAATCCTTCCGTTGATGTTGGCAGCGGAGGAGGCCATGATGCCGGGCGTGCTTCCTCCAATGTCTTGCAGGTCGTAACGGTCGTAGTCGGCGATTTGCAGGTCGTAGTCTGTGAGCGACTGTTCAATCTGCGTGATGCGCTGGTCGATGAAGTCGGTCGATGCCTGCGCCTCCTGGTCTTTGTCGGCCTGCCACGCCTTGAGGTAGACGCGTGTCAGCTCATTGAGAATCAGTTCTGCCCGTTCGCTGAAGGCATCGTCGTAGGTCAGCTGCACGATGGACGTGTTGTTGTTGAGAATGTCGCCCTTGACTTTCTTCAGACAGCGTTCTGCGGCCTCGTAGGGTGGCAGCTTGGTGATGGTGATGCGGCAGTCCCCTTCCTGTCGCATCAGCGGTTGGAAGGCGGCGGTGGGCAGCAGCGTGACGGGGCCGAGTGGTGTCCGGCACACGGCGTTGAGGCGGCCCTGCACTGCCCCGTCCAGCTTGTCCTTGTTCTTCCGGAAGTCCGTCAGTGTGAACGTGCCGTCGGCGTGCAGCACGGCGCGCAGCTGCAGCCGGTCGGTGTCTTTCGCACCAGCAAACACGGCCTTGACGGGCAGTGTCCGGCCGTAGCGTTCCTCGCGGAGGAGGGCACTGCCGGTGGTGTAGGTGATGTCGAGACCATTGTCCTTCACCACTTCCATCATCAGTGCCGGCGAGAGGAACACCTCCAGTTCGTTGTCCACGTTCGAGGTGATGTTGAACCCCAAATTGGCAAACATCCCTGCCCCGGTCATGTTGGAGAGCAGGCTGGCAGGCGAGGTCTCGTCCTTCACCATGATGTCGGTGGTGCGGCGGTATTGCGGGGTTGCGAAAAGCAGGAAGAGCACGGCCACGAGGGTCATCGTGACACCACTGACCAGGAACCATCGCCAGTGGGCGGCACATTCCCGGAGAAAGCTGTATGCGGTTTTTTCCATGTTTACGGGAGTCGTTTTATCGGAAGATGAGGACGAACAGTGAGGTCAGCACCGAGGCGGCGGAAAACCACAGCGACGCGGAGCGGAACTCGTTGCCGTTGGAGGTGGACTGCCGTATCTTGGTGGGGTTGGCCTTCACGTAGATGAGGTCGTTCTGGTGGACGTAGAAGACCTCCGAGGCGTATAGCTCCTTGCCGCGTGTCAGGTCGGCCACGAGTGTGGTGCGCCGGTCACCGTTGTTGCGCACCACGACGATGCTGTCCCTCCGTCCGTAGACGGTCAGGTCGCCGGCCTTTCCCAGTGCCTCCAACAGCGTGATCTCGTCCTTCCCGATGCCGTACTCACCGGCGTGGCTGACCTCGCCCATCACCGTGTAGCTCAGGTTGCGGAAGCTGACGCTGACGGTGGCGTTCTTCAGCAGTCCCTCCTCCTCCAGTCGCTGTCGGATGAGGTGCTCCACCTCCGTGCGCTTGAGTCCTGCCACATGGATGAGCCCTAATTGCGGAAAGTCGATGTTGCCCGCATCGTCGAGCACGTAGCCGTCCACATACTGTGTGCCCTGCACATAGCCACTACTGACATCCGTGTTGATGCCCTTGTTGAACAGGGCATCAAGTTCCGCACTATTGCTCTTGACGAGGATGGCAATCTCGTCCTTCGGTTGCAGGCGGATGTAGCCGCTCTCGGGTGTTGTCACCTCCGTGCCGGGCTGCAGGTCCTGCAGGTAGTTGTAGTCCTTCGGTGTCCTGCAGGCCGTCATGGCCGTGGCCAGTGCCAGTGCGCAGAGCCATCCAAAGGGTATCGTTTTCTGTTGTTTCATCATCCTTATATAACGGAGAAATCTCTTATTTGTTGCCAAAGGTACGATTAAGTGAGCGAAAAACCAAATTTATTTGAGTTTTTCCGAACGTGAGTACCTTCGACGCGCAGCGTCAGAGTACGATTAAGTGAGCGAAAAACCAAATTTTGGAGCAGCGAATGCAGAGAAAAGCTTGCTTTTGCTCTGCTGAGTCGCGACAAAATAAGCCGAAGGCAAATTTATTTGAGTTTTTCCGA
>CAVFBU010000028.1:0-24778 GCA_963620725.1 Vescimonas coprocola | reverse complement strand
GTCTGGCAAGTATTTATTTTGGTTTTTCTCTCACTTAATCATACCTTTGGCCTTCGGTCGAAAGTAGGCTAAGACACCTGGTCGGGCGCGGCCACCTGCAGCGGTGTCAGTCCCGTGTGTTTCTTGAAATAGCGGCAGAAGAAGCTGGTGTCGGTGAAGCGGTAGTCCCACGCCAACTGCTTCACACTGCGGTCGCCGCGCCGCAGCTGTACCTTCAGCTGGAGGACGACATACTGGTCGATGATGGTCTTCGGGGTGTGGCCCGTCACCTGACGGACGATGTTGGTGAGATACTTCGGCGAGATGCTCATCAGAGCAGCGTAGTGGCAGACATCGCGTGCGGTGCGGTGGTCGCGCTCCACGAGCATCATGAAGCGGTTGAAGAGCTCGCGGACGCGCTGCGACTTCACCTCGTCGGGCACGCGGTGCGGATGGCGTTGCAGGTACTCGTGGAAGCCGATGAAGAACGCCTTCAGCTGGCAGAGCACCAGGGCGGTGACACACGTGCACTCCGGCTGCTCGAAATAGACCTTTAGCAGGGTGAACATACCATCGATGATGGCTCTCACCACCGGCTTGTCCTGTCGGCAGCGGTCTTCGCGCATGGCGGAATAGACCGTGTGCTCCAGTTGCAGACTGGCCTCGCGCAGCAGCGACGGACTGTAGCGCAGCACCTCGGCTTCGAAGTCGCCCTCCGCCGCCAACAGCACGAGGTCGTTGGGGAAGAGCACGATGGCCGCCCCCTCGTAGAGTGCCCACCGCTTGTAGTTCACGTGTATCGTGGCACTGCCCCTGCGACACATCACTATCGCACCGCAGGATAGCACCTGCGGCTCTGTCCGCCATTCGTGCAGGGCCGTGGTGCAGAGGCTCGCCTCCTGCTGTCCGCTCAGTTCAGACCATTCCGTTCCTTGTGCGTCCATTTTGTATCGGCATTTGTTCTGTTTCTGGATGCAAAAGTAAGCATTTTATGGGATAAAAAAGAAGTTTTGTTCCCGAAAAGTCCATGAGCAGTGGAAAAATTAAAGCGGCAGAACGGGGAAAACGCCGTACCTTTGCACCCGGTTTTCAGGAATGTCCCGTCCGAGACAGGGACACACGAACAGACCGCACACCTTATCATAAAGAGACAATGATTAGAAAACACCTTTTGACCCTCCTCCTCCTGTACGGTGCGTCAGCGTGGGCGCAACACCCCATGACGATAGACCAGCTGTTCCAGCGGGTGGAGGAAAACAGCAAGAGCCTCCGCGCCGGCAAGACGCAGGCGGAGGCCGCCGCCGTCGGCATTGAGTCCGCCAAGAGCCAGCGGTTGCCCGACATCGATGCGTCGCTCTCGTTCAGCTACATCGGCAACGCCCTGCTCACCGACCGCGACTTCTCCAACGCCCGGGGACTCAGCTCGCCGCACTATGGTAACACGTTCACCCTACAGGCCAGTCAGGCCGTCTACACCGGCGGAGCCGTCACCGCAGGCATCCGTCTGGCCGAGCTGACCCGGAAGCAGGCCGAGACCGGTGTGAGGCTGACGCGCCAGCAGGTGCGCTTCATGGCCTTGGGGCAGTATCTGGACCTCTTCAAGACCGACAACCAAATCCGCGTGTACGAGCGGAACATCCAGCTCACGCGGCAACTCCTGGCCGACATCAACGCGCGCGAGCGGCAGGGAATGGCACTGAGAAACGACATCACACGCTACGAGCTGCAGATGGAGACACTGAAACTCGGGCTGACCGCCCTGCGCAACAGTCGCAGCATCCTCAACCACCAGCTCTGCAACACCTTAGGACTGCCACAGGACGAGACCATCCAGCCCGACACCACGCTGGTGACCGCCACATACGGTCGGGATGGTGAGGACTACTGGCAGGCCGCCGGTACCCTGCACTCGCCCCTGTTGGAGCAGAGCAGCACGGCCATCCGCATCGCCGAGCAGCAGGAGAAAATTGCTAAGAGCGACCGCCTGCCCAAGGTGGCCGTAGTGGCAGCCGAGAACTTCAATGGTCCCATCACCTTCGAGTTGCCGCCCATCGACAAGAACCTCAACATCTGGTACGTCGGTGTTGGTGTGAAATATAGTATCGGTGCGCTGTTCAAGAGCAACAAGCGCATACGGCAGGCCGCCGTAGAGACCCGGCAGGCTCGGGAGGCGCACGCCGTGCAGGGCGAACGGCTGAACAACAGCATCCAGGCCGCCTACGTGAACTATCTGCAGTCCTATGTCGAACTGGAGACGCAGCAGAAGAGCGTCGAGCTGGCCCGCCAGAACTACGGTGTGGTGAACGCCCGCTACCTCAGCCAGTTGGCTCTCGTCACCGACATGGTGGACGCCTCCAACCTCCGCCTCGACGCTGAGCTGAAGGAGGTGAAC
This sequence comes from Vescimonas coprocola, assembly GCA_963620725.1. Classification (GTDB taxonomy): domain Bacteria; phylum Bacteroidota; class Bacteroidia; order Bacteroidales; family Bacteroidaceae; genus Prevotella. The sequence goes on along the minus strand of CAVFBU010000028.1, from coordinate 22,407 downwards.
GCCCGCATCAACATCATCTATGCCTACTACCATATAAAATATGTGGCTGGCGAAATATAATTCAACATTCAACATTCAACATTCAATAAGGATGAACAAGAAACAAGTCAAGAGAACATACAACGCCGCCGTGATACTGCTGCTGGCAGGACTGGCCGCATGGTGTTTTGTACGTGTCAGCCACGGTAGCGGCGTGGAGTACACCGACGACGCACAGGTGAACCGCCACATCACACCCGTCAACACCCGTGTGCAGGGATTCATTAAGGAGATACGCTTCTCCGACTTCCAACACGTGAAGAAAGGTGACACGCTCGTCATCATCGACGATGCGGAATACCGCCTGCAGGTGGCACAGGCCGAGGCTGCCCTGCGCGGCTCGCAGTCCGGCTCGTCGGTGGTGACGGCCAGCATGGGCACTACGCGGAGCGACGTGCAGACCGCAGCGGCAGGCATCGAGGAGGCACGCGCCGACCTGGTGAACGCCAAGCAGGACTTCGACCGCTTTGCAGCACTGATGAAGACCGACGCTGTCACGCGGCAGCAGTACGACAACGCCTATGCCCGTTACCTCGGTGCCAAGGCACGCTACGAACAGGCCAGCAGTCGCCGGCAGAGCACCGCCTCCGTGCGCCACGTGCAGACCCACCAGTTGGGCAGTTCGAAGGCCAGTGAGAATGTGGCCGAGGCACAGCTCGACCTGGCCCGTCTCAACCTCTCCTACACCGTCATCGTGGCCGCCTGCGACGGCACCATGGGGCGCAAGGACATCCACGAGGGACAACTGGTGCAGCCCGGACAGCAGCTGGCGCGCATCGTGGACGACCATGACGTGTGGGTGGTGGCCAACTACCGCGAGACGCAGATGGACGGCATTGCCGTGGGGCGCAGCGTGGACTTTGAAGCCGACGCCATTCCCGGTGTTGTCTTCCACGGTAGGGTAGAGACCATCTCTGCCGCTGCCGGCAACGCCTATTCCATGATTCCCGTGGACAACGCCACGGGCAATTTCGTCAAGGTGGAGCAGCGCGTCCCCGTGCGCATCGCACTGACGGCAGACAACGACCCGAAGCAGGTGGCCCTGCTGCGCGCCGGACTCAACGTGGAGACCAAGGTAAAAAGCGAGTAAGATGCCAGGACCTCCAATGCTCCAGGGACCATTCCGCGTCCCCTCGTTCAACGACTATGTGCCGCGCCGCCTCCAGCCGTGGATCTACCTCCTCTTCGCCTTCATTTTTCAGTTGTCGGGCGGCATCTATGGTGGAGCGATGAGCCACGTGGCAGGCGAATACAGCCTGATGCGCGAGGATGTCCTCATGGTCGTCATGAGCAACGTGGTGGGCGTGGCCATGCCCTTCCCACTGCTCTTCCGCCTCAAGTTCCGCTTTGCCAACCGTCGACTGCTCCTTACGGCAGCACTGGCCGTGGCCGCCTGCGACCTGCTCATCGTCCGCACCGAGTCGTTGCCTGTGATGTGCGCCCTTGCCTACGTGGCCGGCTTCTTCAAGCTCTGTGGCACGTTCGAGTGTATGTCCAACATCCAGTTGTGGATGACCCCCAAGCGCGACTTCACCGTTTTCTTCCCCTTGCTCTACTGCATCGTGTTAGGGAATATGTCGCTCTCGCCCTGGCTCACCGAGCATCTCGTCTATCTCTGTCAGGACTGGCGCACCGTCAACTACGTCATGGCTGGACTGCTGCTCACCGTGGCACTCACCGTCTACGTCACCACCCACGACTTCATGTTCATGAAGCCCATCCCCTTCATCAGCGTCGACTGGCTGGGCTGCCTGCTATGGTCGGCCTTGATGCTGGAGTTCATCTTCTTCTTCAACTATGGCGAGTACTACAACTGGCTCGATGCGCCCGTGATGCGCACAGTCGTCGTGCTCTTCGTCGTCACCCTGTACAGCTGCGTGCAGCGGATGCGCCACATCCGCCACCCCTACATCGCGCTGGAGGCGTGGAAATACAAGGGTCTCGTGCCACTGCTCGTGCTCTTCGCCTTCGTGGAGTTCATGGGCAGTACGCCCAAGGTGCTGCAAACCGCACTGACGGGTAGCGTCCTGCACTTCGGTCCCGTCACCACCAACAGGCTCAACCTCGTGGAGTGGACGGGAGTCATCGCCGGCTGCCTCTTCTGCCTCTTCTGGTGTAAGGTGCTGCGGTGGCAGTACACGCGTCTGCTCACGCTCGGCGTGGCGGCCATGTCGGCTTATCCCGTCATGATGTATTTCCTCGTAGCCCCCGGTCTGCCACTGGAATACCTCTACCTGCCCACCTTCCTGCGCTCCTTCGGCAACGCCATCTTCTTCTGTATGCTCACCGTGTATCTGGAGGAACTGATGCCGTTCCAGCATTTCTTCATGGGACTGACGATGGCCGGACTGATACGCAACGGCCCCGTCTCCACCATGTGCTCCGGACTCTACAGTCTTGCCCTGCGCTGGCAGACGGCGGACAACATGGTGCGCGGACTGCCTTATGATGCCGCCAACCTGCTCATGCTCAGCGTGCGCCGCCTCTACGGACTCACCTGCGTCATTGCCGTGGCGGTGCTCCTCGTCTTCCTCGTCTGGGACATCCAACCTGTGCGCAGCACACTCAAGAAAATGCCGGCCTGGAACGTCGTCGGGCGCAAGTTGAAACGGGCCTACAAGAACGGGAAAACGCATTTTTTTACAGTGCGCCACAAAAATATTGGCGAAACGTTTGGTCAGTCCGAAGAAAACCCGTAACTTTGCACGCAATTTCAGTAAACCACACCGAACAGACAGTTGATGAAGAATGACAAAATGAAGAACCAGTACCGCGTGAACGAACAGATTCGTGTGCGCGAGGTGCGAATAACGGGAGACAACGGCTCTATGGTTGTCCCCACGCGTCAAGCACTGGAAATGGCTCGCGAGCAGGGCGTTGACCTTGTGGAGATTTCCCCCAATGCCACTCCTCCTGTCTGTCGACTCATTGACTACTCCAAGTTCCTCTACCAACAGAAGAAACGCCAGAAGGAGATGAAGGCCAAGCAGGTCAAGGTGGAGGTGAAGGAGATACGCTTCGGACCGCAGACCGACGAGCATGACTACCAGTTCAAGCTGAAGCACGCCAAGGAGTTTCTGGAAGACGGCAACAAGGTACGTGCCTATGTCTTCTTCCGCGGTCGTTCCATCCTCTTCAAGGAACAGGGAGAAGTGCTTCTGCTGCGCTTCGCCAACGACTTGGAGGAGTATGGTAAGGTGGAGCATATGCCTTCGCTCGAAGGAAAGAAGATGTTCATCTACTTGGCTCCCAAGAAGGCCGGTGTGGCCAAGAAGAGTCAGCAGGCACGCGACAGAGAAGCCTTGGAGGCTGAGACACGGGCTTTGGAAGTCGAGCAGGCCGAAGAGAGGCAGGAGAACGTGAGCGGTATGTTGGCCAACGCCAAGATCAGTGCCGATGCGCTGGAGAAGCTCAAGAATAATATGCAGGAATAGAACAGGTGCGTCGGCGCCCGGTATATGCGTCGCCACCATATTATATTAATTAACAAAACAACAAAACAATGCCAAAAGTAAAGACAAATTCCGGCGCAAAGAAGAGATTTCGTTTCACCGGTACGGGTAAGATTAAGAGACACCATGCTTACCACAGTCACATTCTGACCAAGAAAACCAAGAAGCAGAAGCGCAATCTGGTGCACCAGACGCTCGTGGACTCCAGCAACCTGAAGCAGGTTCGCGACCTGTTGTGTCTCCGTTAATTCACCTATTGTCAAACATCTAAAGTAAGAAGAAACTATGCCAAGATCAGTAAACCACGTTGCCTCAAGAGCAAAACGTAAAAGAATTCTGAAACTCACACGCGGATACTTCGGTGCACGCAAGAATGTTTGGACAGTAGCCAAGAATACCTGGGAGAAGGGTCTGACCTACGCTTACCGCGACCGTAAGAACAAGAAGCGCACCTTCCGTGCTCTTTGGATTCAGCGTATCAACGCTGCCGCACGCCTCGAAGGCATCAGCTACTCCGCTCTCATGGGCAAGCTCGCCAAGGCAGGCATCGAGATCAACCGTAAGGTGCTGGCTGACCTCGCCGTCAACAATCCCGAGGCTTTCAAGGCCATCGTGGAGAAGGTGAAGTAAGAAAGGACTTTCCTCCTTCGGGAGAGAGCCATACACCCGCAGGAATGCTCTTCGCAGAGTGTTCCTGCGCTTGTTTTCCGCTGTGGGCTGCTGATAATACGCGAAAATTTCGTAACTTTGCATTCGCAAAACGAATACTATGATTTCAGTAGAAGGATTACGGGTGGAATTTGGCGTGAAACCGCTCTTCCAGGATGCGAGCTTCGTGGTCAACGATCGCGACCGCATTGCCCTTGTGGGAAAGAACGGTGCCGGAAAGTCCACGCTCTTGAAAATACTCTGTGGGATGCAGCAGCCCACGGCAGGCACCGTCAGCGTGCCCACGGACACCACCATCGGCTACTTGCCGCAGGTCATGGTGCTGCAGGACGACACCACCGTCAAAGACGAGGCGATGAAAGCCTTTGCCGACGTTGCTCGGCAGAAGCAGCTGATAGACCGGCTCAACAGAGAACTGGCCGAGCGCACGGACTATGAGAGCGAAGACTACCTCAAACTGGTGGAACGCTTCACGCAGGAGCACGACCGCTACCTGATGATGGATGCTGACAACAACGATGCGGAGGTGGAGCGCACACTGACCGGACTGGGCTTCGAGCGCACGGACTTCTCGCGCCCCACCCGTGAGTTCTCGGGTGGATGGCGAATGCGCATCGAACTGGCCAAAATCCTGCTGCGCAAGCCCGATGTGCTGTTGCTTGACGAGCCTACCAACCACCTGGACATTGAGTCCATACAATGGTTGGAACAGTTCCTGGCGCAGAGTGCCAAGGCCGTCGTGCTGGTCAGCCACGACCGCGCCTTCATCAACCACGTCTCCAACCGAACACTCGAAATATCGTGCGGACGCATCATCGACTATAAGGTGCGCTACGACGAATACGTCACGCTCCGCAAGGAACGCCGCGAACAGCAGTTGCGCGCCTACGAGAACCAGCAGAAGGAAATGGCGGAGATGCGTGCCTTCATCGAGCGTTTCCGCTATCAGGCCACCAAGGCTGTGCAGGTGCAGCAGAAGGTGAAGCAGCTGGAGAAAATCGTCCCCATCGAGGTGGACGACATTGACCGCTCCGCCATGCACCTAAAATTCCCGCCCTGCCTGCGCAGCGGCGACTACCCGGTCATCTGCGAAGACCTCAAGAAGGTCTACGGTGCACACACCGTCTTCGACCACGCCACCTTCACCGTCAAGCGCGGTGAGAAGGTGGCCTTCGTGGGCAAGAACGGCGAGGGAAAGTCAACGCTCGTGAAGTGTATCATGGGGGAAATACCCTACGATGGTATGCTGAAAATCGGACACAACGTGCAGATTGGCTATTTCGCGCAGAACCAAGCCCAGCTGCTCGATGAACAACTCACGGTCTTCGAGACCATCGACCGCGTGGCCAAGGGCGAGGTGCGACTGAAGATTAACGACATCCTCGGTGCTTTCATGTTTGGTGGTGAGGCGGCGGACAAGAAGGTGAAGGTGCTCAGTGGCGGAGAGCGCAGCCGTCTGGCCATGATACGCCTGTTGCTCGAACCCGTCAACCTCCTGATTCTCGACGAGCCTACCAACCACCTCGATATGCCCTCTAAGGACGTGCTGAAGGAAGCCATCAAGGCCTTCGATGGCACGGCCATCATCGTCAGCCACGACCGCGAGTTTCTGGACGGCCTCGTTACCAAGGTCTATGAGTTTGGCGGTGGCCGCGTCAAGGAACACTTAGGTGGCATCTACGACTTCCTCCAGTCCAGGCAAATCAGCGAGCTGACACAACTGGAACGGAAACCCGCAGCCGGGAAGCAGCCGCAGGAAAAGAAACCCGAAGGCAACGCCGCCCTCTCGTATGCTGAGCGGAAGGAGCTGCAGAAGAAAATCAGCAAGGCCGAGAAGGCGGTGGCCGACTCGGAGCGGAAAATCAGCGCGATGGAGGAACGCCTCAAACAACTCGACCAGTTGCTCATGGATCCGGCCAATGCCGCCAACATGGAACTGGTGACGGAATACACAACCACCAAGGCCGCCATGGACGAAGAGGTGGAACGCTGGGAACAACGCTCTGAAATCTATGAGACGTTGACCGGAAAGGGAAACAAGTAAAACAACGAAAGGAAACCGTGCTTTATGCCATTAAGACTACCTGACAAACTGCCTGCCATCGAACTGCTCAAGAAGGAGCATATCTTCGTGATGGACGACTCGCGTGCCCACGGGCAGGACATCCGTCCACTGAAAATCGCGATACTCAACCTGATGCCGCTGAAGATTACGACGGAGACAGACCTTATCCGCCTGCTCTCCAACACACCGCTGCAACTGGAGGTGAGCTTCATGAAACTGAAAAGCCACACGCCCAAGAACACGCCCGTGGAACACATGATGATGTTCTATCGCGACTTCCAGCAGATGCGCAACGAACGCTACGATGGTATGATTATCACGGGAGCACCCGTGGAAACACTGGAATACGAGGATGTGACGTACTGGGACGAGATGACGGAAATATTTACCTGGGCACGTACCCACGTGACGAGCACGCTCTACATCTGTTGGGCGGCGCAGGCCGGACTGTATTTCCATTACGGTATTCCCAAATACCAGTTGCCGAAAAAGATGTTTGGGGTCTTTCCGCAGCACGCCCTGCACCCCACGCTACCCATCTTCCGTGGCTTCGATGACGTGTTCCAAATGCCGCACAGCCGCCACACCGAAATTCGGAGGGAGGACATAGAGTCTTGTCCGGCACTGACCCTCATCGCCGAGTCGGCGGAGAGTGGTGTGAGCATGGTGATGGCCCGGGAGGGGCGCGAGTTCTTCATCACCGGACACCTGGAATATGCACCCGACACGCTGGATAAGGAGTATCGGCGCGACTGCGGTGTCCGCGACGACGTGGACTTGCCCAAGAACTACTATCGCGACAACAACCCCCAGCTGGAACCGCTGGTGACCTGGAGGGCGCACGCCAACCTACTGTACAACAACTGGATCAACTACTACGTCTATCAGACGACACCCTTCGACATCAACGAGATACGATGAGAGAACTGGAACTGCTGGCTCCCGCCAAGAACCTTGCGTGCGGCATTGCGGCCATAGACCATGGCGCAGATGCGGTGTACATCGGTGCGCCGCGCTTCGGTGCGAGGGCTGCGGCAGGAAACAGTGTGGAGGACATCCGTCAGCTGTGCGACTATGCCCACCTGTTCGGTGCCAAGGTGTACGTCACGGTCAATACCATACTCTACGATGAGGAACTGGACGACACGGCGCGGATGGTGCAGGAGTTGTGGAAGAATGGGGTGGATGCCATCCTCGTGCAGGACATGGGACTGCTGGAAATGCCCTTGCCGCCCATTGCGCTCCACGCCTCCACACAGACCGACAACCGCACGGCGGACAAGGTTCGGTGGTTGGCAGGACTGGGTTTCCGCCGTGTGGTGCTGGCCCGTGAACTGTCCGTGGAGGAAATCGCGACGATTCACCGCGCCGTTCCCAACGTGGAACTGGAGGTCTTCGTACATGGTGCACTGTGTGTCAGTTACAGTGGCCTGTGCTACGCTTCGCAACACTGCTTCGGACGCTCCGCCAACCGGGGAGCCTGTGCGCAGTTCTGTCGGATGAAGTTCGACCTGTTGGATGCCGACGGACGGGAATTGGAGCACCAGCGACATCTGCTGTCGTTGAAAGACCTCAACCAACTGAACAACCTTGACCGCCTCGTAGAGGCCGGTGCATCGTCGTTCAAGATAGAAGGACGGCTGAAGGACGTGGCCTACGTGAAAAACGTGGTGGCGGCGTACAACATCCGTCTGAATGCCATCGTGGAAAGTCAGCCGGAACACTACCGACGCGCCTCAAGAGGTGCGTGCAGATACACGTTCACCCCCAATCTGAAGAAAACCTTCAACAGGGGCTTCACCAGCTATTTCCTGAACGGACGACAACCCGATATTTTCTCGCCGGACACACCCAAGGCAATGGGGGAATATGTGGGGAGCGTGAAGGAAATACGCGGCCACTCCTTCAATGTGGCAGGGACAGCGTCCTTTGCCAACGGCGACGGGCTGTGTTTCATCAACGCCGACCGTGAGTTGGAGGGCTTTCGCGTGAACAGGGCAGAGGGCAACCGCTTGTTTCCGCAGCGGATGCCGCAACATCTCCGTCCCGGAATGGCACTGTACCGCAACAGCGACCAGGACTTCGAGAAACTGCTGGCCAAGCCGAGCAGTGTACGCACCATTCCGCTGGTGATGCACTTGTCTGCTGACGACAAGGGATTTTGTCTCACCGCCGACGGGGTGACGGCAAGGATGGACTGCGCGCATCAGACGGCGGAGAAACCGCAGCACGAGAATATCATCCGGCAACTCTCGAAACTGGGTGGAACGCCCTACGAATGTCGGGAGGTGGAGATGGACAAGGACTTCCCTTGGTTCATTCCGGCAAGTATGTTAGCGGAGCTGCGCAGACGCTTGGTCGACCTGTTGCAGCAGGCCGCGCGTACCGCCACAAAGACTGGCGTTACGGCGGAAGGTACGGTGGAACACGCTGGGGAGAAAACGTCGCTCCCATCGTCTGTCGCCGCTCTTTACCCCGTTGACTACCTGTATAACGTGGCCAATGGAAAGGCCAGGGATTTTTATGTGGGTCAAGGACTGCAGCGTCCGGGTATGGCCTACGAGAAACAAACGGGCAAGGTCGTGTCGCCGCTGTTGATGCAGTGTCGCCATTGCCTGCGCTACGCCTTGGGTGCCTGCCTAAAACACGGCGGAAGGAAACCAGAATGGCGCGAACCGCTCTTCCTACGACTGGCGGACGGACGCCGGTTTCGGTTGGAGTTCGACTGCCGTCACTGTCAGATGAATGTCTATGGAGAAGATGAGAAATAGTGTGCTGATGCTGCTCGTCCTCCTGCTGACGGGCTGTTACTATGACCGCCCCGCGTCGCCCGATGCGTGGGACTTGACGGAGCGTCAGATAGACTCCCTGTCGTTCTTCACCACTCACCATTACTCGCAGAACTATAATTTTGTGGTGACGGCCCGGCAGATGCCGCTCTCGGATGCCCCCGGTCCAATGGCCTTCGACACCATCTATGTGGCGGAGGGAGACCCACTGGTTGTGGCTGACATCAAGACGGTGGCTGCCGATTCGGTAGATTCCGTCTGGGTGAAGGTGGCACGCGACCAACTGACGCAGGGCTGGATTCGCGAAAGCGAGATGCTGAAATGTGTCTCGCCAGACGACCCCATTTCGCAGTTCATCGATTTCTTCTCCGACACGCATTTGCTGTTATTTCTGGCCTTGTTGGTGGTGGTCTCCGTGGCTTACGGCCTGCGCTGGCTGATGCGCCGCAACGCACGGATTGTCCATTTCAACGACATTGACTCGTTCTACCCCACGCTGTTGTGCCTCCTGGTGGCTGCGTCGGCCACGCTCTATGCCGCCATACAGATGTTCAGTCCCGAGTCGTGGCGGCACTTCTACTACCATCCCTCGTTGAACCCCTTCTCTCTGCCTTGGTTCCTTGGACTCTTCGTTGCCTCCGTCTGGGCCATCCTAATTGTCGGTGTAGCCACGGTCGACGATGTGGTCAGCCGTATGGAACCAGTGGAGGGACTGCTTTACCTGTGTGGCCTTGCCGGAGTGTGTGCCGTCAGCTACGTGGTGTTCAGCATCACCACCTTATATTATATAGGTTATCCACTCCTCGTCGTCTACGTTGTCTTTGCGTTGTGGCGTTACTTCCGCTATGCGCGTTTTCCTTTTGTCTGCGGCAACTGCGGTGAAAAGATGCGGCATAAGGGCGTATGTCCCAGGTGCGGCAGGGAGAACGTTTAAAAAATCCATATAAATGTGGATGCGCCATGCGGCGGAAAGTCCCTACCTTTGCAGCCGTTATGGGAAAGACACGATTCGTATTGTTTTTTTTATCGATGGCGAGCGCGGTGCAGGCAGCCCAGCACCCTGTGCCGTCCGATTCCTCGCGCGTCTATGACCTCGATGAAGTCATCGTGGTGGCACAGGCAAAAGATACTTACCGCCTGCGGCAACAGCCGTTGGCATCCACGGTGTTGGGACGGGAAGAACTCCTTGGCCATGGGTTGCATGATGTTCGGGCCATCTCTGCCTTCGTCCCCTCGTTGCTGATGCCTGCCTACGGGTCGCGGCTGACCTCAGCGGTCTATGTGCGCGGCATTGGCTCGCGCGTGAACAGTCCTTCGATGGGATTCTATGTGGACAACATTCCGCTCATGGACAAGGCGGCCTTCAACACCCACCTCTACCAGACCGACCGCATTGACGTGTTGCGCGGTCCGCAGGGCACGTTGTATGGCATGAATGCTGAGGGTGGTTTGGTGAGGATATTCTCAAGGTCACCGCTGGACGCTCAAGGCACTGGGCTGAAACTGGGACTGGGAACGGCAGGCCAGCGCAAGGTGGAAGTGACTCATTCCCACAAGTTCAGCGACAAAGTGGCGGTGTCGCTTGCGGCCTTCTATCAGGGCACGGACGGCTTCTTCGAAAACACGGAGACAGGACAGTCGGCTGATGGAATGGACGAGGCTGGCGGACGCTTCCGACTGGCACTGCGCCCTGCGGAGAAATGGGATGTGGACTGGACCTCCGACTATCAGTACGTGTGTCAGGATGCCAATCCTTACGGGCGTTTCTATGTGGACCAAGGACGGGTGGACGCGCCCGGGCAGGACGCGCCGAGCCGATACCGGAGAAACCTGTTGACAAACGGACTCCACGTGACGCACACGGGAGCAGGCTTTACGCTGCAGAGCACCACCTCCTGGCAATTCCTGTACGACAGGCTGCTGATGGATGTCGACTATTCTCCGCTGGATTTCTTTACGGTCAACCAACAGCAACAGAGCCACGTGCTCACCCAGGAACTCACCATCAAGAGCCGGGATAAGAGCCGTTGGCACTGGACGAACGGTGTGTTCTTCTCGCAGGAATGGCTGAAGACCACGGCACTCAACTCCTTCGGAGCGGCTTTCAGCCAACAGATGGGAGACCGGATAGGCACGACCATTTACAGTCAGATACTCCGTTCGCTGGCCGACCGCATGGGTGAGACGGCGGCAGCGGATATGATAAAACGGTTGGGAGGGGTCAGCGTCGGTATGGACCTCTCTGTGCCGGGAACGTTCCGCACGCCACAGACCAACATCGGCATCTTCCACGAGTCGAACGTCGAACTCACGGAGCAGCTCACTGCCACCTTCGGACTGCGCTACGACTACAGCCGGAATGGTATCCGTTATGATGCGGACGGCGTTTCTTCTTTAGACTTCAACATCATGGGGACGGCGGCGAACGTGCGGCTGAACGCTCCACTGACTGGCAACGAACACGCAGCGTTCCGGCAGCTGTTGCCGAAAGTCGGACTGCTCTACCGCTGGCACAATGGAAGCAATGTCTACGCCACGGTGACGAAGGGGTATCGTAGCGGTGGATTCAACATCCAACTCTTCAGCGACATCATACAGGCTGATGTGCAGTCTAATCTGCGCGACGTGATGCAGCAGGCCATGCAGCAACGTGGCGATATGGAGGTGACCGTCAAGCATACGGCAGCGGAGTACGCCGCCATGCTCGAAGGCATTCGTTTCAAACCCGAGGAAAGCTGGAACTACGAGGCAGGCACCCACCTGAACCTTTTCAACCATACGGTGCAGGCCGACCTGTCGGCGTATTATATGCAGATACGCAACCAACAACTCTCCGTGTTCACCAGCGACTATGGCTACGGACGGGAAATGGTTAATGCCGGACGCAGCTATAGTTGTGGACTGGAAATGGCTGTCCGGGGCAGTGCTGTGGGCGACCGCCTCACGTGGGCCGCCACTTATGCGTACACGCACGCCGTTTTCAAGGACTATACCAGCAGCGACAACAGCTCGGGCGCGGTGGTGGACTACCAGGGCAAGCGCGTGCCGTTCGTGCCGGAACACGCCTTCTCGCTGCTGGCCGACTATCGTGTCGACTTGCACGGCAGGAAGGCGGGGACTTTGGTGTTCGGAGCCGACCTCAGTGGACTCGGACGCATCTGGTGGGACGAGGGAAACACGTGCCAGCAGCGGTTTTATGCCGTATTGGGTGCTCATGTCGGACTGCAGCGGCGAGGCTACAGGGTCAACCTATGGGCGCGCAACCTCACCGACACGCATTACAACACCTTTGTCTTCCAAAGCAAAGCTACCGGCGAGGCCGTCTATTACGCCCAACGAGGCAATCCCTTTCAGCTCGGCGTGGAGCTGGAGTGGAATTTTTAGTGGCTTATATAGAGCCAAAAGTCGGTATTCCTGTTAATATTGTTAAAATTAACGGAATTAATTAACGGATTGGGGCTGTCGTATCTGTAATATCGCTAACTTTGCAGCCATGAAGAAGTCTACGATTTGGACCATAGCCACCATCATGGGATTCTCGTTTCTGGTGCTGCTGTTTCTTCAGTTCTTCTACGCTGAGGAGATGATCAAGATGAAGAAAGAGCAGTTTGAAGAAAGCGTCAACCGCAGTCTGTATCAGGCTTCCCGAAATCTGGAGATGAACGAGACGTTGCGGTATCTGGAGAAGGATGTCAACGAGACGGAGCGCCGTGCCTTCAAGCAGGACTCGGTGATGGTGGACGGCTTCAATGGCACCATCAAGCAGTCCCACCAGTTTTCCGTGGCAGCCGACGATGGTACGGTCTATTCTTCCTTCCAGATGAAGTCCTTCGAGATGAAGCCAGCCGTGTCCAAGAGTATGATAGGACACAAGGACAAGGGCTCGTTTTCCGAGGCGGCAAAGACCATGCAGGAAATCGTCCGCAAACGGTATGTCTACCAGAAAGCACTGCTGGACGAGGTCGTGTACAACATCCTTTATACCGCCAGCGACAAAGCCCTGAAGGAGCGCATCAACTTCAAGATGCTGGATCAGGACATTCGGACGGAGCTGCAGAACAACGGCATTAACATCCCCTATCATTTTATCGTGTCAACCACCGACGGACGGGAGGTGTACCGCTGCCCGGAATACAGCGACGAGGGCGAGGAATACAGCTATTCGCAGGTGCTCTTCCGCAACGACCCGCAGTCGAAGATGGGCGTGGTGCGCATCCATTTCCCAGACATGAGCGGATATATCTTCTCGTCAGTGCGCTTCATGATTCCCTCCATCATCTTCACCCTCGTACTACTCATCACCTTTATCTTCACCGTAGTGGTCATCTTCCGACAGAAGCGTTACACGGAAATCAAGAATGACTTCATCAACAACATGACCCACGAGTTGAAGACCCCCATTGCCTCCATCTCGCTGGCCGCACAGATGATGAACGACGAAAGTGTCACCAAGTCCGAAAGCATGATGAAGCATTTGGGTAGCGTGATCGCTGACGAGACGAAACGCCTTCGCTTCCTCGTGGAGAAGGTGTTGCAGATGTCGATGTTCGACAAGAGAAGTGTAGTGTTCAAGAAGAAGGAACTCGACCTGAACGAGATGGTGGAGAGCGTGGCCGCTACCTTTACGCTGCGCGTGGAGCACACCGGCGGAAAGATCTACACCGCGATAGAAGCCGTTGACTCAGCCATCTATGTTGACGAGGTACATTTCCAGAATGCCATCACCAACCTGATGGACAACGCCGTGAAGTACAGAAAACCCGACGAACCGATTAACATCTACATCCGCACATGGAACGACGAGGAACGCCTCTACCTCTCTGTTCGGGACACCGGGCAGGGCATCCGGCGCGAGAACATCAAGAAGGTGTTCGACAAGTTCTACCGCGTGCATACGGGCAACAAACACGATGTCAAGGGCTTCGGCTTGGGACTGGCCTACGTCAAGAAAGTGGTGGACTTGCACCAGGGAGAAATCAAATGCGAGAGCGAAATCGGCAAGGGCACCCAGTTTGTGATTTCCCTTCCCGTGCTCCACGAAACATAAAACAACAGCAGAATTTCTTTAACAACAATATCAAAACATTCATGATTATGGACGACAAACTGAAAATTCTTCTTTGTGAAGACGATGAGAACCTCGGAATGTTGCTGCGCGAGTATCTGGCAGCGAAGGGTTATCAGGCCGAGTTGTGCCCCGATGGTGAAGCCGGTTTCAAGGCTTTCATGAAAACCAAGTTTGACATCTGTGTGCTCGATGTCATGATGCCGAAGAAAGACGGTTTCACGCTGGCACAGGAAATCCGTGCTGCCAATGCTGAAATCCCCATCATCTTCCTCACGGCCAAGACGCTGAAGGAAGACATCCTGCAGGGTTTCAGAATCGGTGCCGACGACTACATCACCAAGCCGTTCTCCATGGAAGAACTCGTGTCGCGTATTGAGGCCATCCTCCGACGCGTGCGCGGCAAGAAGAACAAGGAGAGTTCCGTCTACCATATCGGACACTTCGTGTTCGACACCCAGAAGCAGACGCTGACCATCGGTGAGAAAGTCACGAAACTAACCACCAAGGAGAACGACCTGCTGAGCCTGCTCTGCAGCCACGCCAACGAAATCCTGCAGCGCGACTTTGCACTGAAGACCATCTGGATAGACGACAACTATTTCAACGCGCGCTCTATGGACGTGTACATCACCAAGCTGCGCAAGCATCTGAAGGACGACGACCAGATTGAAATCATCAATATCCACGGCAAGGGCTACAAGCTGATTGCACCGGAGGAGGAGTAAACCCGGGAACGCATGGATATAAAGAGTGCCGAATACTGTGTGAGCGCACCCCGGGTGAGCCTGTGTCCGAACGACACCAAGCCGGAGTACGCTTTCATCGGTCGTTCCAATGTGGGTAAGTCGAGTCTGATCAATATGCTGACCAACCATCGTAAGTTGGCCAAGACTTCCGCCACACCGGGCAAGACCCTGCTCATCAACCATTTCATCATCAACAAGGAATGGTATCTGGTCGACCTGCCGGGCTATGGCTACGCCAAACGCTCCAAGACGGAGGTTGCGCGACTGGACCAGATGATTCGGGGCTACATCCTGCAGCGCGAGCAGTTGACCAATGTCTTTGTGCTGGTGGACTCCCGCCACGAGCCGCAACAGATAGACCTGGCGTTCATCGAGTGGCTCGGACAGTCGGGAATCCCCTTCGCCATTGTCTTCACCAAGACGGACAAGTTGAGCGGCGGCAAGGCCAACCAGAACATTGCCAACTACAAGCGGAAACTGCTGGAGACCTGGGAGGAACTGCCACCCGTCTTCATGACCTCTTCCGAGAGCCGGCAGGGTAGGGAGGAACTGCTGGACTACATTGACCGTATCAACCGACAACTGAAGGAATAGCGCATGGCCAAGGATACTCCGTGTGTGGACGTGCAGAACGTCTCGAAGGCGTTCGGTGCGCTTCAGCTCTTTGACCACGTCAGCTTCTCCATCGCTGAAGGACAACGGGTGGGACTCATTGCCAAGAACGGCACGGGAAAGTCGACGCTACTCTCCGTGCTGGCCGGCAAGGAGAGCAGCGACAGTGGCGACATCGTGTTCCGCCGCGACCTGACGGTGGGCTTCTTGGAACAGTCGCCCCGTTTCGAGGCCGATGAAAGCGTGTTGGATGCTTGCTTCAACCACCACGGCGACCCGGAGAAGGTGCTGAAGGCCAAACAGGTGTTGACGCAGTTGAAGATTCGCGACCTTAACCAGTCCATGGGACAGCTCAGCGGCGGACAGCAGAAGCGTGTGGCCCTGGCCAACGTGCTGCTTACCGAACCCGACCTGCTCATTCTGGACGAACCCACCAACCACCTCGACCTGGAGATGATAGAATGGTTGGAGGGCTATCTGTCGCGCGGCAACCGCACACTGCTGATGGTCACCCACGACCGTTTCTTCCTTGACCGCGTGTGTTCGGTCATCCTGGAACTGGACGACCGCACCATCTATACCTATCGGGGCAACTACAGCTACTATCTGGAGAAACGACAGGAGCGGCTGGATGCTCGGCGCGCGGAGATAGCCCGTGCCAACAACCTCTACCGCACCGAACTGGAGTGGATGCGGCGGATGCCGCAGGCCCGCGGACACAAGGCGCGCTACCGCGAGGAGGCGTTCTTCGAACTGGAGAAGGTGGCCAAGCAGCGCATGGAGGAACGCCAGCTGCGGCTGAAAGCCCGCAACGTCTACATCGGCAGCAAAATCTTCGAGTGCCAGTATATTTCCAAACGCTTCGGCGAGGTGGTCATCCTCAAGGACTTCTACTACAACTTCGCGCGCTTCGAGAAGATGGGTATCGTCGGCAACAATGGTACGGGAAAGTCCACCTTCATCAAGATGCTCCTCGCACAGGTGCAGCCCGATGAGGGGCGCATCGTGGTGGGCGACACCGTCCGCTTCGGGTATTTCTCGCAGGAGGGACTGCAGTTCGATGAGCAGATGAAGGTCATTGACGTGGTCAGTGCCATTGCCGACTACGTGGACTTGGGCGGCGGCAAACGGCTGTCGGCCTCCCAGCTGTTGCAGTATTTCCTGTTCACGCCCGAACAGCAGTACAACTACGTCTATAAGTTGAGTGGTGGCGAGCGGCGCAAGCTCCATCTGTGTACGGTGCTGATGAAGAACCCCAACTTCCTGGTGCTGGACGAGCCGACCAACGACCTCGACATCGTGACGATGCAGATCCTGGAGGAGTATCTGCAGGATTTCCCCGGCTGTGTCATCGTGGTCAGCCACGACCGCTATTTCATGGACAAGATTGTAGACCACTTGCTCGTGTTCAAGGGACAGGGCGAGGTGAAGGACTTTCCGGGCAACTACTCCCAGTACCGGGAATGGCAGGCGCTGGAGGACGGGAAGTCGGAAAAGGCCGTCCGGGAGTCTCGGGGTAAGTCTGCCAAACCTGTCCACCACGACGACCGCCGCCGTATGACGTTCAAAGAGAAACAGGAGTTTGAGCGGTTAGAACGGGAGATAGAACAACTGGAGGAGGAACGCCGACTGCTGGAGGAGGCCCTGTGCAGCGGTACGCTTTCCGTGGCGGAGCTGACCGAGAAGAGCAAACGACTGCCCGTCCTTCAGGAGGAACTCGACGAGAAGTCCATGCGCTGGCTGGAACTCTCGGAGATTGGAAACGAACAGAAGAAATAAAAAGATGCTGCCATGAACGCTCAACCCTATCCGTCACAGCTGCTCGAAAGGGCGGTGCAGGAGTTTTCTAAACTGCCTGGCGTGGGTCGTAAGACGGCACTCCGCTTCGCCCTCCACCTGTTGCGCCAGGAAGCCGACAGCGTGGACGCTTTCTTAGAGGCCGTCGGACGACTGAAACGCGAGGTGCACTACTGCCGCACCTGCCACAACATCTCCGACTCCGAGTGTTGCCCCATCTGTGCCGACCCCAAGCGCGATGCGTCCACCATCTGCGTGGTAGAGAACATTCAGGACGTGATGGCCGTGGAGAACACGCAGCAGTACCAGGGCTTGTACCACGTGTTGGGGGGAGTCATCTCTCCGATGGACGGCATTGGCCCTTCCGACCTCGAAATCGACTCACTGGTCAGTCGGGTGGAGGCGGGCGACGTGAAGGAGATTATCCTTGCACTCAGTCCGACGATGGAGGGCGACACCACCAATTTCTACCTCTTCCGCAAACTCGCTCCCTTCGACGTGCGCCTCTCCGTGATTGCGCGGGGCGTGTCGGTGGGCAACGAACTGGAGTACACCGACGAGGTGACGCTGGGACGCTCCATCCTCAATCGCACTCCTTTTGAGGGACGATGAAAACCTTACACCTTATTTATATATATAAGAACGATGCAGACAACAACAGAAAAAAATCCTATGGACGGCAACCAAAGTGTTGCGTCCTCAACCATAAAGTCCTTGCAACATCGGCTGATGGTGGCCTTTTGGGCGGTACTGGCCTTCGCGGTATTAGTGGGCGCGCTCCTGCGTGTGGCGGAATGTCCTTCCGCCAGTCCGTTCTTGGCTGACGGACGGGTGGAGTATGTGACCGATATGTTGGCCGTCTGTCTCACCGTCTGCCTGGTGCCGCTGGCCCTGCGCCTGTTCCGCTTTGAGCGCGTCCGCCGCCAACTGCCCTGCCATTATGGTCGTTGGGCGTGGGTGCGGCTGCTGACGCTCCAGTTGGTGCTGGTCATTGATGCGGTTGGCTACGGACTGTTCGGTCAAGCCTCTTATTTCTATCTGGCTCTGATGACCCTGCTGGCCATGGTGTTTGTCTATCCGTCGCGTCGCCGTTGCGAGGCTGAAACAGCACAGGACGAAACGAAATGAAACAACTCTCCGTCATCATCGTGAGCTACAATGCGCGCCACTTCTTAGGGGCGTGTCTGCAGAGCGTGCAGTGCGCCATGAAGGGGATGGACGGCGAGGTCATCGTGGTCGACAACCAGTCGCACGATGGCACGGTGGACTGGCTTCGGGCGCAGTTCCCGGAGGTGTGCGTGGTGGAGAGCGGCGGCAACCTCGGCTTTGCCAAGGCCAACAACATCGGCATCCGCCGGAGCAGTGGCCGCTACGTGCTCTTGCTGAATCCCGACACGGTGGTGTCGGAGCATTGCCTCCGCCAAACCGTCGACTTCATGGAGCACCATCCGCAGGTGGGAGCCGCCGGGGTTCAGATGCTCAACGCCGATGGTACGCGAGCACCAGAGTCGCGCCGGGGTCTTCCCACGCCGATAGTGGCCTTTTATAAGATGTGCGGACTGGCGCACCTGTTTCCGCGTAGCCACCGTTTCGCGCGCTACTATATGAGTTGGTTGCCGTGGTCGGAGCCAGCCGAGATTGAGGTGGTCAGCGGTGCGTTCGCTATGTTGCGCCGCGAAGCCCTTGACCGTGTCGGCCTGCTCGACGAGGACTTCTTCATGTACGGCGAGGACATCGACCTCTCCTACCGCTTGTTGGCCGACGGCTGGCACAACTGCTACCTGCCCTGTAAGATTGTACACTACAAGGGCGGATGCAGCGACAAGGCTTCCGTCTTCTACGTGCGGATGTTCTACCGTGCCATGGTGGTCTACTACCGGAAGCACTATGGCGGTGCGCCCTTCTGCGTCCGTCAATGTATCGAACTCGCCGTCTGGCTTCGCATGCTGTTTGCCTTGATAGGCATCCTACCATCGCGACTGGTCAGGACGCGCACTAAAACCATCATCACACCCCAAGACCTGTTGCAATGAAACCGCTGCCCGACATCAAGTTGCGCGCCATGGAGCCTGAAGACCTCGACGTGCTGTATCAGATAGAAAACGACCGCTCCCTGTGGGAGACGGGAGCCACCAATGTGCCGTATTCGCGCTATGCGCTCCGCGACTATATCGCTCACGCCGCCAGCGACATCTATGTCGACCGCCAGGTGCGCCTCGTCATGGAGAATACGGAAGGACAGGTTGTCGGACTGGCTGACCTGGCCAACTTCGACCCGTGCCATTTGCGGGCAGAACTGGGACTGGTGGTGCTTCCTGCCTATCGGCGGCAGCGGTATGCGGAGGCCGCCGTGGCCCAGGTGCTCGACTATGCGCTCCACACGCTCCATCTCCATCAGCTCTACGTGGTCATTGACCGACGCAACGAGGCCGCCCTGCAAATCTTCCGGCAGTACCAGTTTGTGGAGGGCAGCGCACTCAAGGAGTGGCTCTTCGATGGGGTCGGCTATCATGATGCCTGTCTTTTCCAAAGAATTTTATAACTTTTCTTGGAAAAAGTTTTGTGGTGTCGAAAAATGTCAGTACCTTTGCACCCGCTAAAAACAGGGAAAGCCTGGTGCGTTAGTTCAGTTGGTTAGAATGCCTGCCTGTCACGCAGGAGGTCACGAGTTCGAGTCTCGTACGCACCGCTGAAGAAACAGGAAGCTCATTGAAGGATATTCAGTGGGCTTTTTCGTTCTCTCTCGGCAGAGAAAATTTTTTCTCTCGGCAGAGAAATGGATTTAAAACTAAAAAACGATGAAAGCAAAACAATTCTTGGTAGCTTGGACCCTGCTGGTCTGCTGCAGCGTGGGCGTGTTGGCGCAGTCGAAACGCTCCGTCTCCATCCTCGGCGACTCCTACAGCACGTTTCGCGGCTATGTGCAGCCCGACACCAACGCGGTGTGGTATCCGCAGCCCGACTTGAAAAACAACGACGTGGAGGACGTGACGCAGCTTTGGTGGCACCAGTTCATCCGCGACAATGGCTTCCGCCTCTGCCGCAACAACTCCTTCTCGGGAGCTACCATCTGTTTCACGGGCTATAAGGGGGAAGACTACAGTGACCGCTCGTATGTGACGCGTCTGACGAACCTCGGTGCGCCCGACATCATCCTCGTCTTCGGTGGCACGAACGACAGCTGGGCGAAGTCGCCCGTGGGCGACTATCAGTACGGCGCGTGGCAGCCGCAGGACCTCTACCGCTTCCGTCCGGCCATGGCGTGTCTGCTCGACGGTCTGCAGAAGCGTTACCCTGGCACGGAACTCTACGTCATCATCAACGACGGACTGTCTGACGAGGTGACCGCGTCCATGAAGGCCATCAGCGACCACTACGGTGTGAAATACATCCAGTTGGAAGGCATTGACAAGCAGTGGGGACACCCCTCGCAGCAGGGAATGGCGCAGATTGCCCGTCAGGTGGCGCGCGTGGTGTGCGCTCAGTAGCGTCCGCCGTGCTTGATACCGCCGACGTACACGGCCATACCACCGATGATGAGACCCAGTCCTGTGGCCAGCAGACCATTGGTCGTGTGGTGCAGGGCGTAGGCCGCCGCTAACGTCAGCGTACCGGCAAGGATGAGCAAAATGCCCGATGTGACCCATTTCTTTTCCATGGAAAGTGGTGTTTTTCGGCTGTCAATCGTTAAAAATAGGGTGCAAAGATACAAATAATCCGTGAAAGATGAAGGAATAAGCAAAAAAAACAGTACCTTTGCACCCGCAATTTTGCAGAAATAACAACATTTTTAACAAAACATGATGAATCATTACGAAACCGTTTTCATTTTGACTCCCGTTTTGTCTGATGAACAGACAAAGGAAACGGTCGCTAAATTCACAAAGCTCCTCACCGACAATGGTGCAGAGATGGTGAACGAAGAGGCCTGGGGCATGAAGAAGATGGCTTATGCCATTCAGAAGAAATCCACGGGCTTCTACTACCTGTTGGAATTCAAGGCAGAGCCTACAGTAATCAGCACGCTGGAGACCGCCTTCCGTCGCGACGAGAAGGTCATCCGTTTCCAGACCGTTAAACTCGAAAAGCACGCCATCGCATACGCCGAGAAGCGTCGCAACAAAACCGGAAAAAAAGAGGAGGCTTAAGTTATGGCAGAACAATCAGAAATCCGTTATTTGACCGCTCCTTCTATCGACACCAAGAAGAAGAAGTATTGCCGTTTCAAGAAGAGCGGCATCAAGTACATTGACTACAAAGATCCCGAGTTCCTGAAGAAGTTCCTGAACGAGCAGGGCAAGATCCTTCCGCGCCGCATCACCGGTACTTCACTGAAGTTCCAGCGCCGCGTGGCTCAGGCTGTCAAGCGCGCCCGCCAGATTGCACTGCTTCCTTACGTAACTGACCTGATGAAATAAATAAGGAGGACACGACAATTATGGAAATTATACTGAAAGAAGATATCATCGGGCTTGGATACAAGAACGATATCGTGAATGTCAAGTCGGGCTACGGCCGCAACTATCTGATCCCTCAGGGCAAGGGCGTCATCGCGTCTCCCTCTGCCAAGAAGGTGCTCGCCGAGAACCTCAAGCAGCAGGCTCACAAGTTAGCTGTGCTGAAGGCTGAGGCCGAGAAGAAGGGTGAGGCCATCAAGGACGTGGCACTGACCATTGCCGCCAAGGTGAGTGCAACGGGTCAGCTCTATGGTTCTGTCAACGCCAACATCGTGGCCGACGAACTGAAGAAGTTGGGCTACGACATCGACCGCAAGATTATCACCATGCGCGACGCTAAGATGGTGGGCGACTATGTGGCTACGGTTCACTTCCACAAAGAGGTGGAGATTGCCATCCCCGTAAAGGTGGTTTCTGAGACTCCCGTAGCAGAGAAGAAGGCCGAAGAGGCCGCTCCTGCCGTGGAAGAGGCTCCCGCTGTTGAGGCTGCTCCCGCCGAGGAGACGGCTACAGAAGAGTAAAAGTCTGTAAAATCAACATAGGTATTTATGATAGGAAAGGCACACACCGCGCGGCGTGTGCCTTTCTTCCGTGGTGCGCCTCCCTTTCGATTTCCAGTTTTTTTGTCCGTTTAACAAAGTTTAACGGGGGGGGGGCTGTCTATACGCCTTTTATTTTGTACCTTTGGAGCGAAAAACTGAAAAATCCGATAT
>CAVFBU010000027.1:0-25322 GCA_963620725.1 Vescimonas coprocola | reverse complement strand
TGAGTTTTTCCGAGCGTGAGTACCTTCGGCCGCAGGCCAAAGTACGATTAAGCGAAGGAAAAACAAAAAGAAACACAATTTTATTTCTCTAGGCAGGGAAAAATATTTCTCTAGGCAGAGAAAAAATTTTTTCTGCCCAGAAAGATAGATTTTGATGTTTCTTATAGGTTTTCGGACAGAAAGTCGGGTCTTTTGTGGTTTTCTGTACGTAACTTTGTAGCCGCTAAAGCAAAACTAATCGAATGATGATAAAAAGAATAGGTACCGCAATGGTTTTGATGGGTGTTGCAACCGCCTGTTTGGCGCAGGTGGCCAAGCCAATGGAGGACGTGAACCACGTTGTTGACAACACCGCAGACAGTCTGAACAAGGCGATGACGGCGCGTATCGTGCCAGGCACGAGTCGCAAGGGCAACAACCCCGTGCTCTTCCTGATTGGCAATTCCACCATGCGCAACGGCACGTTGGGCAATGGCAACAACGGCCAGTGGGGCTGGGGGTACTATGCGCATGAGTTTTTCGACGAACAGAAGATAACCGTGGAGAACCAAGCACTCGGAGGTATGAGTAGCCGCACCTTCTACAACCGCCTGTGGCCGGACATCCGCAAGGGCATCCGCAAGGGTGACTGGGTCATCATCTCCATCGGACACAACGACAATGGTCCCTACGACAGCGGTAGGGCGCGCGCCAGCATCCCTGGCATCGGCACGGACTCGCTCTGCGTCACCATCAAAGAGACGGGTGCGAAGGAGACCGTCTATACCTACGGCGGCTATATGCGCAAGTACATCAACGACTGCAAAGTCCTCGGCGCACACCCCATCCTAATGTCGCTCACGCCCCGCGACGCTTACGACGAGAACGGGAAAATCGTGCGTGTAGACAAGACCTATGGCCTGTGGGCGAAGCAGGTGGCGGAGCAGGAGGGCGTACCCTACGTGGACTTGAACGCCATCTCTGCCGACAAGCTCGACCGCTACGGCCACTGGAAGGAACAGTATCATTTCTTTACCGACCATATCCACACCTCACGCTTCGGGGCGATGATGAATGCCCGTTCGGCCGCCGAGGGTTTGGCAGAGAGCAAAGACCCAGGGCTGGCTCCCTTGCAGGCGATGATGGTGAATGTGGCGTTGCCCGTGGAGGACTTCACGAGAGAACCGGGCAAACCGGTGGTTTTCTTTACTGGCGACAGCACCGTGAAAAACGCTGACAACGAGGAGGATGGTATGTGGGGCTGGGGCTCGCAGGCTTACACCGTCTTCGATGCCAGGAAGATTACCTGCGTGAACGCGGCCAAGGCAGGGCGCAGCAGCCGTTCCTTCCTGAATGAAGGGCGTTGGGACAGGGTGTACAATAGCCTGCAGCCCGGTGACTTCGTGCTCATTGCGTTCGGCCACAACGACATCTGCTCAATGGTGGACAAGAAGGCACGAGGCTCTATCGCCTCCGCCAAGGACACCTGCCACGTCTATCGCTTGGACAATGGTCAGTACGAGGTGGTCTATTCCTTCGGCTGGTATCTGAAGAAATTCATCCAGGACGTGCGCGAGAAGGGGGCTACGCCCATCCTCGTCAGTTTCACGCCGCGCAACGAATGGCCGAACGGAAAGATGGAACGCCGCAACGACACCTACGGCAAATGGTATCGTGAGGTGGTGGAAGAGACGGGTGTTGACTTCCTCGACCTCCATAACATCGCCGCCGATGCTTACGACAAACTGGGCAGGGAGAAGGTGCAGAGCTATTATAAGAAAGACCACACCCACACCTCGCTCAAGGGTGCCCGACAGAATGTTCGGTGTGTGGCAGAGGGATTGCAGCAGATGAAGAGTCCCTTGGCTCAGTTCTTGTTGTCGTCAGACCCAGTGTCGCAGCTGGAGCAGCTGGATCGTGGTGTGGTGGCACTGCCGGCCAAGGACAAGGGCGTGTTCCTCAGTTGGCGGATGCTCGCCACGGACAGCAAGACCGTGTGCTTCGACGTGGAGCGCGACGGGGCTGTCATTGCCCACCACGTGAAGCGGACGAACTACACCGACCCGAAGGGTACTCCCGACAGCCACTACCGCATCATTACCTATCAGGAAACACCGAAGGCGGATGCGCCTGCCCCAAGAGCGGTGTCGAAGGCCGTAAAGCCTTGGACTGACCTCTACCTGTCGCTGCCCCTTGACCGTCCGCAGGGCGGAACCGCTCCCGACGGAAGAGCCTATACCTACAGCCCCAACGACTGTAGTGTGGGCGATGTGGACGGCGATGGTGCATACGAAATCATCCTGAAATGGGACCCCTCCAACTCCCACGACAATGCCCACGACGGCTATACGGGCGAGGTGCTCTTCGACTGCTACAAGCTGGACGGCACTAAGCTTTGGCGCATCAATTTAGGCAAGAACATCCGTGCCGGAGCACACTACACCCAGTTCCTGGTCTATGACTTCGATGGGGACGGCAAGGCGGAGATGGTCTGCAAAACCTCGGCGGGTTCGGTGGACAGTGAAGGCCGCCCGGTGAGCGAAGCCGCCACCGACAGTGCCATCCGTGGGCTGGACAACGCCGCCGACTACCGCAATCCGCGCGGACGCATACTGACAGGGCCAGAGCTGCTCACCGTCTTTCAGGGCGAGACGGGCAAGGCACTGCACACGGTGTGGTACAATCCCAACCGTGCCTTCGGCGTGGGCACACAGGTGGCTGAGGGAGAGACGTTGGAAGACGGCTTCCCGGCCTATTCCTCCGCGTGGGGCGACCACGTGAACAAGGGCAACCGGGGGGAGCGTTACCTCGCCTGCGTGGCTCATCTGGACGGGACAGACAAGCGGCCCAGTGCCGTGATGTGTCGCGGCTACTATACGCGTGCCTACCTCTGGGCGGTGGACTTCGACGGCAAACGGCTCCAGACCAAATGGCTCCATGCCTCGGTGTCTCCCGGGCCGTCCAGTGCCTACGGACAGGGTGCCCACAATATTGCCGTGGGCGACGTGGACGGTGACGGCTGCGACGAGATTACCTACGGCTCGGCAGCCATCGACCACGACGGCAGTCTGCTGTACACAACGGGATTGGGTCACGGCGATGCCTCGCATCTGGGCGACCTTGACCCCGACCGTCCCGGACTGGAGGTGTTCATGGTGCACGAAGCGCCGCCCTACGGCTCTGACCTGCGCGATGCGCGGACGGGCGAGATTCTCCTGCGGACTACGGGGGCGGAAGACACTGGGCGCGGCATTGCCGCCGACATCGATGCGACCCATCGCGGCTGCGAGCTGTGGAGTCTCGATACGCCTGGCGTGAGAGACATCAAGGGTAACAAAATCGGAGAGACCTGGCCAGCGGTGAACTTCCGCATCTACTGGGACGGTGACCTGCAGGACGAGTTGCTGGCTAATCTGGGCAGACCCCATTTCGCCCCGTATCTCCAGAAATGGAACGGCAAGGAGGCCGTGCCGCTGCCCCTGAGCAACGGCAAGCAACTCCACGAGATGGGGCACTCCGTGAGCTGCAACTGGTCGAAGGCCACGCCCAACCTGCAGGCCGACCTCTTCGGCGACTGGCGCGAGGAGGTTATCTACTGGGACGCGAGTGACGCTGCCCACCTCAATATCTTCACCACGAATACACCGACGGACTACCGGGTGCCGACCTTGATGCACGACCACGTGTACCGCATGGGTGTGGCGTGGCAGAACGTGTGCTACAACCAACCGCCGCATCTGGGCTATTACCTGCCCGACCATGCGGAGCGGATACGATAACTACATACAAACAACAATGAAAAGATATCTATTACTGCTATCGGCGATGCTGGGACTGCTGCTCCCCGTGTCTGCCAAGGATTACAATGTGAAGGACTTCGGGGCGGTGGGCGATGGTAAGACGCTCGACCACCAGGCTATCAATGCCGCCATCGACAGCTGTGTGGCGCAGGGTGGCGGTAGGGTGGTATTGCCGACCGGTACCTACCTCTGTGGCAGCATCCGCCTGAAGAGTCATGTGGAACTGCACCTCTCCGCCGGGGCCAAGATTCTCGCTGCTCCGGCTGAGATGAAAGCCTACGATGAGGCGGAGGAGTGGGAAGGACCGGCCTATCAGGACGGCGGTCATACCTATTTCAAGAACAGCCTCATCTATGCCATCGGTCAGGAAAACGTGTCCATTACCGGGCGTGGAATGATTGACGGTGAAGGACTGACCAGAAGGGACACGGAACGCGCCGGCAATCTGCAGGGCGGCAATATCGGCACGGGTGACAAGGCCATCGCGCTGAAGCTTTGCCGCAACATCCTTATCCGGGATGTGACGATTTATCAGGGTGGCCACTTTGCCATCATCCTGACGGGCTGCGACCTGGGTGCGGTGGACAATGTTACTATTGACACCAACCGCGACGGCATTGACATTGACTGTTGCAAATACTTGACCATCTCCAACTGCAAAATCAACACGCCCCACGATGACGCACTGGTGCTGAAAAGCTCCTACGCACTGAAGAAACCAGTATTGACGGAGCATATCGCCGTCACCAATTGCATCATCACCGGCTATAAGTTCGGTTCGTTGTTGGACGGCAGCTACGTGCCGGAGCCTGTGAACTGGGTGTGTGGCCGCTTCAAGTTGGGCACGGAGTCCAACGGCGGCTACCGCAATATCTCGCTGAGCAACAGTACCTTCATGTATAGCAGTGGCTTGGCCTTCGAGGTGGTGGATCAGGGACTGATGGAAAACATCACCGTGAGCAACATCACCATGAACCACGTACACCATTACCCCATCTATATCACTACCGGTTGCCGCAACCGCGGTCCGAAGGAGCGTACGGAGGTGTCTACGGGACGCGACATTATGATTAGCAACGTGGTGGCCAACGACGTAGACTCTCTGGCCGGCATCATCGTGACGGGAATGCCCGGTGCACCGCTGCGCAACATCTCCCTAAGCAATATCCAGTTGCAGTTCCGGGGTGGCGGAAAGGCTGAGTTGGCCAAGAAGGAGTACCGCGAACAGGGAACGAACTATCCCGAACCGAAGTTTGCCAAGGAGACACCGGCCTACGGCCTGTTTGCTCGCCACGTGGATGGCTTGGATGTGCACCACGTCACCTTCCGCACCATGAAGCCCGACGGCCGTCCTGCCGTGATGCTTGATGACGTGCAGCATCACGACATCGTCGACCTCAAGGCCGACCTGCAGCCGGGCGCGGAGAAAATCGTTGTGAAGGACAAGGCTGCAGACACCCTCGCAGCACCCATCGTAGCTGCGCCCAAGGGCAAGGGCAACGAGCCGTTCTTCTATTCCGTCAAGGTGCCCGACGGCAACTACAAGGTGACGGTGGTACTCGGCTCGAAGAAGAAAGCCGGTAGGACCGTGGTACGCGCCGAGAGCCGTCGGCTAATGCTTGACGAGGTCGCTACCAAGAAGGGTGAGTTCAAGACCTTCTCCTTTATCGTCAACAAACGCAGCCCTTACATCAATGAAAAGATGAGCGTGAAGATCAAACCCCGCGAGAAGGATTATTTCACTTGGGACGAGAAGCTCACCTTGGAGTTTACCGGGGCAGCCCCTGCCGTGGAACAGGTGCGAATAGAGCCGGACACGACGGCCGTGTCCCTCTTCCTCTGTGGCAACTCCACCGTGGTGGACCAGGCCAACGAGCCTTATGCCAGTTGGGGACAGATGATTACGCGATGGTTTGGACCCGAGGTGGCCGTCTCCAATCATGCGGAGAGCGGCCTTGCCACCAGCTCTTTCCTGGCCTCCAATCGTTTGGAGAAAGTGCTGGCCATGATGAAGCCGGGCGACTATGTGGTGTGCGAGTTTGGTCACAACGACCAGAAGGAGCGGTTCGCAGGTGCAGGTGCTTGGTACAACTTCTCCAACAACCTCAAGATATTCATTGATAAGGTGCGCAAGAAGGGTGGCCACATCCTCTTCGCGACTCCCACCCAGCGCCGCTTCTTCGATGAGGCTACGCACAGCAAGATACAGGAGACGCACCGTGACTATCCCGATGCCATGCGTGCCGTGGCCAAGCGCGAGGGTGTGCCCGTCATAGAACTGCACGACATGACGCGCACCTTCTTCGAGACGCTCGGCTACGAGGGCAGCAAGCTGTCGCTGGTGCATTATCCGGCCAATACCTTCCCTGGTCAGACCAAGGCACTGGCCGACAACACCCACTTCAATCCCTACGGAGCTTATGAGGTGGCGAAGATGGTGGTGATGGGGATGAAACAGCTTCAGCTGCCCCTCGTAAACCACCTCCGCGCCGACTGGCAGGACTTTGACCCGGCGCAGCCCGATGACCCAGCACGCTTTGTGTGGTATCCGTCTGTGCGGCAGGATGTGACGAAGCCCGACGGAAATTAATTAATAATTAATAATTAAGAATTAAAAATGATGCGACTGAAAGTTCTCTTTGTATCGCTGCTGACGACAGGCTTGACGTTTCCTATGCAAGCAGCGGTGCGCGACACCATCAACATCAACAAGGGTTGGCAGTTCCATCGCGGAGCGGTCGGCCAAGTGGAAAACCTAAAGGATTTCAAGGCCACAGATGAGGTGGTGAACCTGCCCCATGACTTCCTGATTGGGCAGGACTGGGTGGCTCCCGATGCCAGTGAGCGACCTGACAATAGCGATGCAGGCAGCAATGTGCGCAGCCGGCTGAGTCCCCGTGGTTTCAAGGAGATGGGTACGGGCTGGTACCGCTACGAACTTACACCGAAGGAGGAGTGGAAGGAAAAGCGTGTTCTGCTGGACTTCCAGGGCATCATGCTTGTGGGTGATGTCTACCTCAATGGTCAGCGTGTCGGTGGTACAGACTATGGCTACCTGGGTTTCGACATCGATGTGAGCAAGCTCCTGCGCTGGGGCGAGGTGAACGAGATTGCCGTCCGGGCAGACACCGGAATGCCCAACAACTCGCGCTGGTACACTGGTGGTGGCCTCTACCGCGATGTCAACCTCATCGTCACCGACCGGGAACGCTATTTCTCGCGCCATCCACTCTTCATCCGCACGGTAGACAACCGTGGAGTGAAGATTCGGGCGAACATCGTGAACCAGCAGAAGCTGGACAAGGGACAGCAAAAGGTGGCCATGCCCGTGCAGGTGCGCATCCTCGATGCCGAGGGACGCGTGGTGGCGGAGCAGAAGAGTGACCTCGACTTCAATGCCAAGTGGCGCGACCGGGAATACGAACTGCCGACCATCGCCTTGCCCAACGCCCGGCTGTGGTCTCCCGACACACCTTATTTATATATGGCGGAGGTGACCCTGTACGACAACGCTGGAAACGTCGCCGACCAAATCAGCGAGTCTTTCGGTGTGCGCACCATTGAGATGACTCCGCAGCAGGGACTGCTTGTCAACGGCAAGAAGGTGCTCCTAAAGGGCTACGCCAACCACCATACGCTTGGCGCACTCGGTGCAGCGGCCTATCCCCGTGCCATCGAGAAGCGGCTGAAGATGATGAAGGCGTTCGGCTTCAACCACGTCCGCACCGCCCACAATCCCTATAGCGAGGACTTCCTCAAACTGTGCGATAGGCTGGGCATCCTCGTGGTGGACGAACTCTACGACAAGTGGCTGACGCAGTATGCCGGTGGCCGCGTGGAGTGGGAGAGCCTTTGGCAGAAGAATGTGCCCGAATGGGTGAAGCGCGACAGAAATCATCCCTGCGTTGTCCTTTGGAGCTTAGGCAACGAGTTGCAGCAGTACAGCAACCTGCCGTTCAACGACTGGGGCGTGACGGCCTATAAGTTACAGAAGGAACTGCTCCATCGCTACGATGACACGCGGTTGACTACCGTGGCTATGCACCCCCGTTACCGCAACATTGAGACGGACAGCATCCCTGCCGACCTGGCCGTGGAGACGGAGGTGAACTCCTATAACTATCGTTATATGTACTTCCCCGGTGACATGAAACGCTATCCGGAGAAGATGTTCTATCAGAGCGAGGCTAATGCGAGCGGCATGGGACCGAACTTCTACGAGATGGACCTTGACCGGGTGGTGGGACTGGCCTACTGGGGAGCCATCGACTATCTCGGTGAGAGTCTCGGTTGGCCCGCGAAGGGTTGGAACCAAGGCGTGTTCGACCTCTCCCTGCAACCCAAGCCCGATGCCTATTTTGTGAAGAGTATGTTCAGCGATGAACCTACTGTCCATATCGGCATCATCGAGAAGGCGGCGGGCAACACCCAGTGGAACGGCGTCAACGTGGCTGTCGGAAAGCTCTCGGAAAACTGGAACCGCAAGGCTGGTGAGCAAGTGTCGCTCTACACCTATACCAATGCCGACGCGGTGGAGCTGTTCCTCAACGGCAAGAGTCTCGGTGTGAAGCAGAACAGCCGTGACCCGAAACAGCGTGCGCGCATCCTGTGGGAAAACATTCCTTACCAGTCCGGCACGCTGACAGCAGTGGCCAAGAAGGACGGCAAGATCGTAGCACGCCATCAACTGGAGACCACGGGCGAGGCAGTGGCCTTGAAACTCGTGCCCGATACTGAGACTTGGCGTGCAGACGGACAAGACCTTATGCACGTCCGCATCTATGCCGTCGACAAGAAGGGTAGGAGGGTGGTGTCCCCTCAAGACCAAAAGGCATTTTCGAAACTGACCTTCACGGTGGAGGGTGACGCGGACATCGTGGCGGTGGACAACGGCAACATCGCCTCCGACGAGCTGCACATCGGTCAGATCCAGCGCGTGAAGACCGCAGACCGCTCCCTGTATCAAGGCTCAGCCCTCGTCATCCTGAGGGCTGGAACTGCTGCCGGCAAGGTAGAACTACGTGCGACAGGCGAACAATTCAAGGCCAGGAAAGTCCTGTTGCAGACCGAATAGGAAACAACTGCGCCCAGAAGGTGGCGTTGCAGACCGAATAGAAAACAACCGCGAGACTATGGCAGTGCAGGATATTTCCGCACCCATCCGTCCCAGCGCAGGCGCATCACACCGAAGAATGCCTCGCTGAAGATTCCGCCCGACATCTTTGAGACCCCTTCCCGGCGGTTGACAAAGATGACGGGCACTTCTTTGATGCGGAAGCCAATCTTGTAGGCCGTGTATTTCATCTCAATCTGGAAGGCGTAGCCCTTGAAGCGGATCTTGTCCAGCTCGATGGTCTGCAGCACGCGTCGGCGGTAGCACTTGAAGCCTGCCGTGGTGTCGCGGACGCTAAAGCCGGTAATCATCCGCACGTATTTCGAGGCAAAATAGCTCATCAGCACGCGCCCGATGGGCCAGTTGACCACGTTCACACCACTGACGTAGCGGCTACCGATGGCCACATCATAGCCTTCATCGGCACACGCAGCATAGAGTCGGGGCAGGTCGTTGGGGTCGTGGCTGAAATCGGCATCCATCTCGAACACATAGTCGTAGGCGCGTTCCAGTGCCCACTTGAAGCCCGTGATATAGGCCGTGCCCAGTCCTAACTTTCCGCTGCGCTCAACCAGGAAAAGGCGGTCGGCAAACGCTGTGTCGGCGAGCCGGCGCACGATGGCAGCCGTGCCGTCGGGTGAGCCATCGTCGATGACCAGGATGTGGAACGACTTCTCCAGCGCGAACACGGCGCGGATGATTTTCTCGATGTTCTCCTTCTCGTTGTAGGTGGGGATGATGACGATGCTGTCGCTTGGGTTCATAGTGGTATGGTTTTTATTGGGGTGTTTCGTTGGTGAGTGGATTGAGCAGGCTGATGGCATCGGCCACGGAGGCTACGTCGGCGACGAGCAGTGACCGCTTGCCCTTGGCGTCGCGCAGTTGGCATCTTCGGGGCTGCGCCACGGCAAAGTCAAGGATGCGCCCGAAGGCTGCGCTCCGGTAGAAGGGACTCTCGGTGTTGGACACGAAATGTAGGGAGAGACGGCCTTGTCGGAGGATGATTTTCTCGCAG
Organism: Vescimonas coprocola; assembly: GCA_963620725.1. Taxonomy (GTDB): domain Bacteria; phylum Bacteroidota; class Bacteroidia; order Bacteroidales; family Bacteroidaceae; genus Prevotella. The sequence continues at coordinate 15,415 of CAVFBU010000027.1, read as the reverse complement.
CCCAACAGGCAACCCAGCCGTCGCAGGGTCACTACGTGCATTAGTTCGAGGGCGGCTGGCGGCACGGGACCGAAGCGGTCTTCCATGCGTTTGCGGTAGGCGGCGAGTTGTTCGTCCGTCTGCAGGTTGTCCAGTTCGCGGTAGAGCAGCATACGTTCGCTGTCGGAAGGCACATACTGGTCGGGGAAATAGAGTTCGAGGTCGCTCTCCAGCGTGCAGTCGGAGACGTAGGGACCGTTGCTGCCGAAGGTGGACGGCGTGTCCGCCCCCGTGGCATCCGCCAGTTCCGGCTCTTCGTTCTTCAGTTCCGTCACGGCCTGCGTCAGTATCTTCTGGTAGGTCTCGTAGCCCAGGTCGGCGATGAAGCCGCTCTGTTCTGCTCCTAATAGGTTGCCTGCGCCGCGAAGGTCAAGATCCTGCATGGCAATCTGTATGCCGCTGCCCAGGTCGCTGAAGTTTTCGAGAGCTTCCAGTCGGCGGCGGCTCTCCTGCGGCAGGTCGGCCAGTGGCGGTGCCAACAGGTAGCAGAACGCCTTGCGGTTGCTGCGCCCCACGCGTCCGCGCATCTGGTGCAGGTCGGCCAGTCCGAAATGGTTGGCTCCGTTGATGATGATGGTGTTGGCATTGGGGATGTCAATGCCGTTTTCTACGATGGTGGTTGAGAGCAGCACATCGTAGTCGTGGTTGGCGAAGTCGAAGATAGTCTGTTCCAGTTCGCTGGGTTCCATCCGCCCGTGGCCGATGGCTACGCGTGCATCAGGCACGTGGTTGTGGATGAGGTCTGCGATGCGCTGCAGGTCGTTGATGCGTGGGTTGACAAAATACACCTGTCCGTTGCGCGACATCTCGAAGTTGATGGCATCAGCGATGATGTCCGGTCCGAAGGTGTGTATCTCGGTGTGGATGGGGTAGCGGTTGGGCGGCGGTGTTTGGATGATGCTTAGGTCGCGTGCACCGAGGAGCGAGAACTGCAGCGTGCGCGGAATGGGCGTGGCGGTCATGGTCAGCGTGTCGACATTGGTCTTCATCTGGCGCAGTTTTTCCTTGGTGGACACGCCGAACTTCTGTTCCTCGTCGATGATGAGGAGTCCGAGGTCGTGGAACTTCACGCTCTTGCCGATGAGTTTATGTGTGCCAACGATGATGTCGACCTTGCCGTCCGCCAAGTCCTGCAGCAGTTCTCGGGTCTCTTTGGCGGAGCGCGCGCGAGAGAGGTAGTCAACGCGCACGGGCAGGTCTTTCAGTCGGTTGCGGAAGGTCTGGTAGTGCTGGTAGGCCAGCACCGTGGTGGGCACGAGGACGGCCACCTGCTTCGAGTCGCAGGCCGCCTTGAAGGCTGCACGCACGGCCACCTCCGTCTTGCCGAACCCGACATCGCCGCACACGAGGCGGTCCATCGGGCGCGCCTTCTCCATGTCGGCCTTGATGTCGTTGGTGGCCTTCAACTGGTCGGGCGTGTCCTCGTAGAGGAATGAGGCCTCCAGTTCATGCTGCATGAAGCTATCGGCACTGAAGGCGAAGCCGCGCTCGCGCCGCCGTTGGGCGTAGAGGTGGATGAGGTCGCGTGCGATGTCCTTCAACTTGTTCTTGGTGCGCTCCTTCAGCCGTTCCCACTGTCCGGTGCCGAGCTTCGACAGGTGCGGCGGTTCGCCGTTGTCCTGTGCCTTGTATTTACTGACCTTGTAGAGCGAGTGGATGGACACGTAGACGGTGTCGCCGCCGTTGTAGATGATTTTAATCATCTCCTGGTAGCCACCCTCCTGCGGCATACGCACCAGTCCGCCGAACCGCCCGATGCCATGATCCACGTGAACCACGTAGTCGCCCGGTTCAAACTGCCGTATCTCTTTCAGTGTGAGCGACACCTTGCCGCTGCGTGCCTTGTCGGAGCGCAGGCTGTACTTGTGGAAGCGGTCGAAGATCTGGTGGTCGGTGAAGACGCAGAGGCGCAGGTCGTGGTCGATGAACCCCTCGTGGATGGTTTTCTCTACGGGGGTGAACGGCACTTCCTGCCGTCCGTCATTGGCGGAGAAGATGTCTTTCAGTCGCTCCAATTGTTTGACGCTGTCGGCCAGCACATAGATGCGGTAGCCCTTCGACAGGTAGTCGGAGAGGCTCTGGCGGAGCAGGTCGAAATTCTTGTGGAACAGCGGTTGCTGGGCGGTCTGGAAACGCAGTGTGGCCTGTGGAACGCCCGTGGCGTGTGCACCGATTTCGACGCGCTGCAGACCGCTGACCGCCTCGGTGAACTGTGTGCCGGTGATGAGCTGCGCCTCTTTCCGTAGTTGCCGGAGGGTCTCCTGCTGCTCCTGTTCGGTCTGTCCCTCCATGCGTTCCGTCACAGCCTGCGATGAGAACCCTTCGCGGTAGATGCGGTCAATAGCATCGCGGACGAAGAGCAGGTCTTTAGTGACGAACAGGGTGTCGGCAGGGAGGAACGAGAAGAAGGGGACGCGCTCCTCGGAGGCGGAGGACAGCTCGGGCACAATCTGTATGCTTTCGCGCCGTTCGCGCGAGAGCTGGTCAGCCACGTCGAAGGTGCGGATGGAGTCGATGTCGTCGTCGAAGAAGTCGACGCGGAACGGGTATTCGCAGCTGTAGCTGAACACGTCGAGGATGGAGCCACGCAGGGCAAACTGCCCCGGCTCGTAGACATAGTCCACCTCGTGGAAGCCGAACTCGCGCAACTGCGCGGTAATGGTGGCCGTGTCCACCTGCTGTCCCTGTTTCAGCGACAGCGTGCGCTCGTTCATCTGTCGTTGCGAGATGACCAGTTCGGCCAGAGCCTCGGGATAGCTGACGATGAGACAGCGGCTGTTGCCTGCCGTGCAACGGCTCAGCACCTCCGTGCGCAGAATCTCGTTGGCTGCGTCACGCTGCGCGTATTTGATGGCGCGGCGGTAGGACGAGGGGTAGAACAGCACCCGCTCGTTGCCCAGCATCTGCGTCAAGTCGTGGTAGAAATAGCCGGCCTCCTCCTCGTCGTTGAGCACGAACAGCGCGTTGCCCAACAGCTTCCGCCGTTCCATGGCGGCAAACAGCACTGGTGCAGCCGAGCCTGTCAGCCCGTCCAGATGCAGGCTTCTGACGCTGCTGTCGCCCAGGTACTTAGCCGTAGCATCCACCTGCGGGGCTACGGAAAGGAGTTCGGTGAGGTCTTCTATCTTCATTCTTCCTTATAGAGAAGGGTTGCGTTTATTTGCTGTGGAGCAGGTTCATGAACTCCTGGCGCGTCTTAGCCTGGTTGAAGGCACCGCAGAAGTCGCTGGTGGTCGTGATGGAGTTCTGCTTCTCCACGCCGCGCATCTGCATACACATATGCTGCGCCTCGACCACCACCATCACGCCGAGCGGCTGCAGCGTCTGCTGGATGCACTCCTTGATTTGCAGGGTCATGCGCTCCTGCACCTGGAAGCGGTGGCTGTAGATGTCCACCACGCGGGCAATCTTTGACAGCCCAGTGATGTAGCCGTTGGGGATGTAGGCCACGTGTACCTTGCCGTAGAACGGCAGCATGTGGTGTTCGCACAGGGAGAAGAAATCAATGTCCTTGACGATGACCATCTGGCTGTAGTCTTCCTTGAACAGTGCGTCGGTCAGCACCTTGCGGGCATCCATCTGGTAGCCGCGCGTCAACACCTGCATAGCCTTGGCCACGCGCATGGGAGTCTTCAGCAGTCCTTCGCGCTCCGGGTCTTCGCCCAGGAGCGACAGTATCTCGTGGTAGTGGCTGGCCAGCGGCTCAAGTCCTTCCCTGTAGTATTCTGTTTCCGGATTCATTCAGTATTGTACGATTATGGTACCTTTCACGATGGAAGCCTGTTTGTAGCCGAGCTTGTGTAGTTCGACCATCATCTGGTGGGCTTCCTCGTAGGTGCGGTAGTTGCCCACGCGGCAAATCCAGCGTGGCGAGTAGAAATGCACATAGACGGCCACCTGTGGAAAGAGTGCCCGGATGTCGCTGCGCGTGCGTTCGGCCATTTGGCGGTCTCGTCGCGAGTTGCCGCCGGCAAAAGCCTGTACGCGGTAGCCTGCGACCTTACGGGTGGTGCGCACCTCCCTCTTCGGGGTGTCGCCGCCCAAGGGTTCCGCTGCGTTCGTTCTCGGAGCAGCTGGCGTGGCCTTCGGAATGGTCTGGTTCTCCAGAGGCACTGTCGTTGTGGCCTTTGGTGTTGTGGCCGTGGCGTTGCCACTGCTCGTCTTGTCGGTTTGCGGCGGTGTGGTGGGCACGTTGTTTGCGTTGACCAGTCGGTCTATTTCCGCACTGTGGTGGATGGTAATCGTGCCCTGTCCCTCCACCTTTTTCTGTATGCGTTGTGTGAAAGACTGTGCACCGGCATGGAGAACCATGCCGATACACAGAATCAGAGTGACAGTCCAACGGTCACAACGAAGAGTCTGATGCTTCATCTTGCGTCCGGTTGGTGAGTGTCTTATTTCTTCCAAGCGTCGATGATACCCTTGAAGTCGGCACATTTCAGCGATGCGCCGCCGATGAGTCCACCGTCGATGTCGGGCTTGGCGAAGAGCTCGGGAGCGTTGCTGGCCTTGCAGCTGCCGCCGTACAGGATGGTGGTGTCGTCGGCCACGGCCTCGCCGTACTTTTCGGCCACGATGGAGCGGATGTAGGCGTGGATTTCCTCGGCCTGCTCAGCAGTGGCGGTCTTACCGGTGCCGATGGCCCAGATGGGTTCATAGGCGATGATGATGTTGCGGAACTCCTCCTCGCTGAGGTTGAACACGCTGCCTTCCAGTTCGGCCTTCACCACCTCGTTCTGCTTGTTGGCCTCGCGCTCTTCGAGCGTCTCGCCGATGCAGAAGATGACCTTCAGACCGTTCTTCAGAGCCAGCAGCACCTTCTCCTTCAGGATTTCCGGGGTCTCGCTGTAGTACTGGCGACGCTCCGAGTGACCCAGGATGACGTACTGTGCGCCGGTGCTCTTCACCATCTCGGCACTGACCTCACCCGTGTAGGCACCCTTCTCCTTGTCGGCGCAGTTCTCGGCACCGAGTCCAATCACGTTCTCGTCCAGCACCTGGGCCACCGAGGCCAAATGGATGAACGGTGTGCAGATGATGACACCGCAGTGGGGTTTGTCGGCAGCGAGTGCCTCGTTCAGTTCTTTGGCCAAAGCCACACCGTCTTGCAGGTTCAGGTTCATTTTCCAGTTTCCTGCTACAATTTTCTTTCTCATTTTCGTTTTACTTAAAAGTTTATAGATTTTGTTCGCTTTGCTTTTTCGTTTGGTCCACTGCGACCATGCCCAGAGCCTGTCGGCCACGACCAGCAGGCATAGTGGGAGCACGTACCACAGCACGATGTCGAGGATTTTCCGTGGGGTGGAGTCCTTGGACGGGTGGCCTATCTCCAGCTGTTCCAGTGGGCGGTTGGCCTGCGTGTCGCTGAGTTGCGGCAGCCTGTTGTGACTCCATTTCCGCAGGATGGTGCCGCCCTTCAGTAACAGCAGTCCGGGGTTGCTGCGGATGACGGTCTTCAACACGGTCTCGTCGGCCTGGAAGAAGGCGTATTCCGCCCCAGTCATATCGCGCCACCGGGCAATGGCCTTGTCGTCGCTGGCGGTCAGTCCGTAGAAGCGGTAGCCGTGGTCGCACGCGTATTCGTATAGCTCGTTGATGCGGTCAAACTGGCTGTCGTCGGCATCTTCCAAGTGGGGCGTTACCAGGAGGAAGAGGTAGCCCTTCTGCTCCAGTAGTTGCTGGGTGAGGTCTTCGCCCGTTGTCCGGTCGCTGATGCAGAAGTCGTGGATGGGCGGCACGTAGCCCTCGGTCAGCTGCCGTGTCTTGGCTTCAACGAGCGTCCATGTCGAGTCGGGGTAGTGGTCAAGGTCGAAGGTCTGCTGCTTGCCGTCCTTCTCCATGAGGTAGGTGGTCTCGAAGGTGGGCTGCTCGGCTCCCTCGGGAATCTCCATCCCCTTGAGGATGTTCACGCCGACGTGGTAGGGGCGGAAGTCGAACTGCGGCAGGTCATAGAGCGACCATGCCGACACGGCGAAGATGAAGAGCATCGAGTAGTTGGTGACTATCCACTGGCTGCTCTTGGACACGAAGCGCATCTGCTCCAGTGGCCAGCGTCTCACGAGCGCGGCGCAGATTAGCAGCACCACGTTCTTCGCAAGGGTCTGTCCGTTGGTCAGGGTGACAGCATCGCCGAAGCAACCGCAGTCGCTGACGGGGTTGGCCACGGCAATCCACAGTGTCAGCAGCGTCAGTACGCCCATCAGACAGAGCACGAAGAGCGACACCAGTCGCCGCCGTATGGCAAAGAGCAGACAGATGCCCAGTCCGAACTCCATCGCCGGGAGGACGACCGATGCTGCCAGGGTGAGGAAGTCGGGAACGGCTGTCCCGAGATGCATCGCCTGCAGATAGTCGGCTATCTTGTATTGCGTGCCCAATGGGTCTACGGCCTTGACAAATCCGGAGAGGATGAATGTCACGGCGAGCAGCAGACGGGCGGTGTTTACGACGACTTTTCTGACCATTCTTTTTGTGTTATTCGCTCAACTTGATGGCACCGAAGACCGCATAGTTGATGATGTCCATATAGTTGGCGTCAATGCCCTCGCTGACGAGGGTGTCGCCGCCGAGGTCTTCGATTTCCTTGATGCGTTCTATCTTGGTGAGGATGAAATCGGTGTAGCTGCTGACGCGCATGGAACGCCATGCTTCGTCGTAGTCGTGGTTCTTGCGTATCATCAGTTGCAGCACCTCGTCGGCGTACTGGTCGTAGAGCGCGAGGGCTTCGTCGGGCTGCATATCGACGGTGTCGGAGAAGCCGTGGCTGAGCTGGATGAGTCCGACGATGCCGTAGTTGATGAGGGCGATGAACTCAGGACGGATGCCCTCGTCCACGAGTGCTTCCTTCTTGATTTCGAGGGAACGGATGCGCTTGGCCTTGATGAAGAGCTGGTCGGTGAGCGACTGTGGGCGCAGGATGCGCCAGGAGGCTCCATAGTCGTGTAGCTTCTTGGCGAACAGTGTGCGACATTCCTCCATCACCTGTCCGAACTGTGTCTCTGTCGTGGCATTGTCGTTTTTCATAGTTCCTTCTGCCTTTTGTGGATGTATTTGATTTTGGCACAGGCCACGTCAAAGCGGTTTTGGAGCGAGTCCAGGCGAGCTTTCAGCAGGTTGGCCGTGCGGTTGTGCTGCTTCCAGGCCTCCACGTCGTCACGCTCGTCGGCCTGTTGCTGCCGCAGCCGGGCTTCATCGTAGGCCCTGCCCACGGCCTGCAGCAGGGAGTCGGTCACGGCCAGTTCCTTCTGCGTGCGTAGCAGTTCGGCCTGTTGCCACAGGGCGAGTGCCTCCTTGCGCGCCTCGATGGCATCGGGGTAGCGGTTGCGCAGGGTGTCTATCGTGGCGAGCACGTCGCCGTAGCGTTGTTCGTCAAGTGCCACGCGTGCCTGGTCCAGCAGGGCGTTGGCCTCCTTGTCCGTTTTGCCGCAGCCTGCCATCAGCAGTGCGGCACAAAGCAGGGTTGTTAGTTCCTTTCTCATTCTTGGGTGCAAAGTTACAAAAAAATGTGCAATGAACGACCGAAATAGGCAAAATTTGCGTACCTTTGCACGCAACAACGCAGAAAAACGTACAATCATGAAATTATATTCCGACGCTGCACTGGCCAAAATCCTTGACCGGCCGATATTCCGGCAAATCAGTGCGGCGGCCGACGAACTGGGGCTGGAGTGCTACGTGGTGGGCGGCTTTGTCCGCGACATCTTCCTGGAGCGTCCCAGCAACGATATTGACGTGGTGGTCGTGGGCAGCGGCATTGAGGTGGCCAAGCGGTTGCAGGAGAAACTGGGGAAGAACCCGAAGACCGGCCACTGGCGCGCCCACCTCTCCGTGTTCCGCAACTTCGGCACGGCGCAGGTGAAGGTGGGTCACATGGAGGTGGAGTTCGTTGGGGCGCGCCGGGAGAGCTACAGCCACGACTCGCGGAAGCCCGTGGTGGAGGACGGCACACTGGAGGACGACCAGAACCGCCGCGACTTCACCATCAACGCCATGGCCATCTGCCTCAACAGCAAGCGTTTCGGCGAACTGATAGACCCCTTCGACGGCATTGCCGACCTGGAAGACCGCATCATCGCCACGCCCCTCGACCCCGAGGTGACCTTCTCCGACGACCCGTTGCGCATGATGCGCTGCATCCGCTTCGCCACGCAACTCAACTTCCAGATTGAAGACGAGACGTTCCGCGCCCTGGAAAACATGGTGGAGCGTATCGAGATTGTCAGTGGCGAGCGCATCGAGGTGGAACTCAACAAGATTATGATGGCGCAGCACCCCAGTGTTGGCTTCGAATACCTGCAGCGCAGTGGCCTGCTGCAACGCCTGCTGCCCGAGGTGGCCGCGCTGGACATCGTGGAGAAACGGGACGGACGGGCACACAAGAACAACTTCTACCACACGCTGGAGGTGCTGGAGAACGTCTGCCGACACAGCGACAACCTATGGCTGCGCTGGGGCGCACTGCTCCACGACATCGGTAAGACGCAGGCCAAACGCTGGGAACCCAAGGCCGGATGGACCTTCCACAACCACGACTACCTCGGCGGACGCATGGTGCCTGCCATCTTCCGGCGACTGAAGCTGCCGATGGGCAGCGAGATGCGCTTCGTGAAGAAGATGGTGGAACTGCACATGCGCCCCATCGTCATTGCCGACGAGACCGTGACGGACTCTGCCGTGCGGCGACTCCTCAACGATGCTGGCGACGACATCGGCGAGCTGATGACGCTCTGCGAGGCGGACATCACGTCGAAGAACGAGGTGCGCAAGCAAATCTTCCTGGAGAATTTCCGAATGGTGCGCGAGAAGCTCGCCGACCTGCAGGAGAAGGACTACAAACGGCTGTTGCAGCCCGTGATAGACGGCAACGAGATTATGGAACTCTTCCACCTCAAGCCCTCGCGCGAGGTGGGTGTGCTGAAACAATATCTGAAGGATGCCGTGCTCGACAATCGGGTGGAGAACGAGCGCGAACCGCTCATGCAGCTGCTTATGGAACGGGCGAAAAAGATGGGGCTTTCCGCCCAGTGATTGCCGAGGCTTTTCGAAGCTTCCTGCTATTTCTGCACTTTGCGCAGTTTCCGCTATTTCTGCAGTTTCTGCACTTTCCGCTATTTCTGCACTTTGCGTAGTTTCCGCAGGGCCTTGTCGCGAATCTGCCGCACGCGTTCGCGCTTCAAACCCAGTTCGCCACCAATCTCCGCCATGGTCATGCGGTCGAAGCCCACTCCGAAATACCGCCGCACCACGGCCGTCTCGCGCTCATCGAGCAGGTGGAGACTGTCTTCCAACTCTTCCGCGAGCAGTTCGCGCTCCATCTGCGCGTCGGCACGCTGTGCGTTCTTGTCCTCCAACACGTGGAGCAGCGTGTAGTTGTTGCGCGAGCCGACAGGGATGCTCTCGTCGGTCGACTTCACCGTCACCTCCCCCGTCACGTGGCGGATGGCAGCCTCGATGGCCGTGCGGATGTAGGGTGCGGCAAAGGTGACGAAGGGCTTGCCCCGCCCGGGGTCAAACTTCTCCGAAGCCTTGATGAGTCCTATCGTACCTTCACTCACCAGGTCGTCCGTGTCCAGCAGTTCGCAGGTGTATTGCCGAGCCAGTGTCACCACGTAGCCCCTGTTCTCTGTTATCAGTTTTTCCTTGTCTGTCATCATTCGTTGTGCTTGGGATTTAGTTCCGTTGTACAAAGGTACGATTAACCGATGGAAAAACAAAGAAATACTAAAAGGAAAACGAAAAAAAGACGGGCTGCAACTTTTCATTGCAGTCCGCCCCTTCAAGATTTTATGCGGTCGGGGTGTTCAGCAGGGCAGCGAAGCCCCTGTACATCCATCCGAGTGGTTAGGCGATTTCGATGGCGCGAGCCACCTTGCTCTCTTCCTTCTTGGCCTTCGGCATTACCACGGTGAGGATGCCGTTGTCCACCTTGGCCGAGATTTTCTCCTTCACCACGTCCTCAGGCAGCGTGTAGGTCTGCTGGTAGTTGGTGTAGCTGAACTCGCGGCGCAGGAAGTGCTGTTTCTTGTCTTCCTCCTTGTGTTCCATCTTGTTTTCGATGGCCACGTGCAGGTTGCCGTCGTCGGTCAGCTGTACACGGCAGTACTCCTTCTTGATGCCCGGCACAGCCATCTCCATGGTGTACTCGTTCTGGTCTTCCTTCACGTTGACAGCCGGAGCGGTTGTCGTGTTGCTGCTCACGTTCTCATTGTTGAAGAACTCGTCGAACACTGTCGGAAACCAACTGTTTCTTAACATTACTGGTAACATAATCATACCTCCTAATTTTTGTTGTTTTTAATTGTTTTCTAATTGTTTACCGAACGCCTCTGCTTTCGCTTCCGCGTTCACTGAGGGTAGATGCAAGACTTGTGCCAGTGGAAGGTTTGATGACAAAATGACGCAGTAGTGTGACGATTTGACACCTGCGTCAATTGTTCGGTGTTGTTCGCCAACGGAGGCTGTTAGCCTACGGAGAATCCGAGGGCTGAGAGCAGTGCGGTGATGGTGGTCAGAGCGATGTTGATGATGACGCTCCATTTGTTTTTCTGTTCTGGACTCATAGTGTTTGAAATGTAAGTGATGTAGATGATGATTTTCTTCATTATGGTGTTTGGTGGGAAAGGTCAGCCCCCGCTTGGGGCGCGCCGCCTGGGGGGCTGACTGCTGGGTTTAGTCTTCGCCAGTGCCGGAGTCGCCACTGGAGGTAGAGCCGCCCGAAGAGCTGCCGCTGTCGGTGCTGCCTCCCGAAGTGCTGCCGCCGGTGTCGGTGCTGCCGGTGTCGGTGTCTTCGACGTTGCCACTGTCGTCGGAGGTGACGCGCTTTACTTCCTTGCCGTTGCGGTCGTAGCAGGTGATGGCGATGGCGGTGTCGGCGAGTTCTTTCTTGATGTCGACGCTGGGTGTGAAGATGACGCGTCGGCAGGTGATGAGGTCTGTGGCCACTTCGTCTACGGTGCCTACGCTTTTGGCGCGTACGCCGAAGCGCATGGTGCCGAGTCCGGGCACGGCTACGGAGTGTCCCTCGGTGGCCCAGGCTTTGATGACGTCTCCTGCGGCGTCCCATGCGGCTTTCATGATGCCGGTGTTGATGCCGGAGTGGAGTGCGGCTTCCTTGATGACTTTCTCCTCGCTGAGTTTGGAGTAGAGTTCGGTGGTGAGTACGAAGCGGTACTTGCCCTTGAGGTCTCCGACCTGCATGAGGGTCTCTTTTGCTTTTAGATTGATTGCCATAATTGTTGAATTTTGAATGTTGAATTTTGAGTGTTGATTTTTTCTGACTGGGAAGATTTTTTTCTCTGACTGGAGAGATTTTTTTCTCTGCCCGGGGCGTTGGACTGCGCGCTCCTGTCCTGTTCCCGATGCAAAGTTAGGGAGTTTTTTCGGGTCGTTCTGCCGTTGTGGGTCGGTGGCGGACGTTGTGGGGACTTTTTTCTTATGGGTCGCCGAGGTATTCGGTGATGGCGCGTAGTTGTCGGGGTGTGAAGCTTTTGTCGGTGGGTCGGTAGCCGGTGCGTTGTAGTTCGTCGCAGAGTGGGCGGCATCGGGCTATCCAGGCCATGAGGTGTTTGACGGCGGTGCGTGGCAGGCTGTTGGGGAAGTATTGCAGGGCGAGTTGTTTTTTGGTGGTCATCATCATTCTTAATTATTAATTATTAATTCTTAATGGTCTTCGTGTAGAGTTCGCTGTAGTCTTTGCAGTCGGGTGGCAGCTGGTGTCGTTGGATGTCGGGGAGGATGTTCTGTAGCTGGAGGAAGAGGCGTTCGCCTGGTGTGTCGTTGTCGGGGTACATGTGGAACTCTGGTCGGCGTTCCTCGGCCAGCCTGTGGAGCAGTTGTCGGCTCTCGTGGGAGAGTGTGGTGGCGGATGGCACGGCGATGGCTTTGTGTCCGGCGGAGAGCAGTGCCCAGCAGTCGGAGGTGCCTTCGGCGATGTAGAGTGGTTCGCCGGGCTGCAGGAGCTGGGTGACGGGCAGGTTGTAGAGGTGGCATCTGGAGCCTCGTGGGAACTGGAAGCGTCGCTCTGTCTCGTGTCCGGGCTGTCCGTAGCGCAGGTTTCGGTTTTGCAGTCCGATGAGGTTGCCGTTGGTGTCGCGGTAGGGTATCTGCAGCCAGAGTGTGCCGTGTCGGTCGCGCCATGTGGTGAGTCCGCACCATTGGACGACGCGTGGGTTGAGTCGTCGCTGTCCGTAGAGGAACTGGGTGGCCTCGGTGGTGAGGTGTGGGTGCTGGATGTAGCGTTCGTAGCGTTCGCGGTCGAAGGTGTCGGTGGGGTGCTGCGGTGGCTGCGGCGGCGGTGGCGCGGTGGTGATGTCGATGCATGCTTCGGAGGCGAGCCACTGGCAGGCTTCGTTGAAGGAGAGGTGGAGTTGGCGGCGGACGAGTTCGATGGTGTCCGTGCTGCGCTGCATGCAGACGAAGCATCGGCAGGTGTTGCGCCGTCGGTCGAAGGTGAGGCTGGGTGTGTGGTCGTCGTGGAAGGGGCATAGTGCCCGGTGGCGTTGGACTTGGAGTCCGAGTCGCCCGGCAACCTCCTCGATGGGGAGGCTGCGGAGCTTTTCTACGGTGTACTTTTCAATCATAAGTGGTTTAATTCTTAATTCTTAATTCTTAATTACCTTCGTGTAGAGTCCCGTTTCGGCCGAGAAGGTGACGTAGCGTCGGTGTTTCCACACGTCGAGTTGGTGTTTCGCGCCCTTCTCCGTCTTTCCCAGTTCGAGTCGCAGTGCTTCGAGCTGCTGCAGGCTGAAGGTGTCGGGCAGTCGTGTCAGCATGTTCTGCGGTCCCTGCTTCTGGTCGTCGCCGTGGGTGGTGCTGGCCTTCGTGATGAGTCCGCCGAACACCTGGAGCTTGGACCACAGGTCGTAGTAGCAGAACCAGCGCACGAAGTCGGCGATGCTTCGCGCCCACGTCTGCTGGTTGAGCAGCCAGAGCACGGCTCCCTTCTTCCATGCCGAGAGGATGCAGCGGTGGGACAGCTCGAAGAGCAGGTCGTCGTCGGTCTGTTCGGCCAGGTCGGCCATCTCCCTGGCCAGCTGCCCTGCCACTCGGTTCAGCTCGGCCACGTGGAAGTCGCCCTTTGCCGCCGTGAGGCCGTCGAGATACAGGCCGAGCTGCTGTCGGAAAGGCTCGTCGTACTGTCCCTGCCGGGGTATCTTGCCCGAGCGCGTGCCTCGCGGCTTATAGGCGAAGTTGATGCGTCCGAAGAAGCCGTTGGTCAGCTCGCGCCGGTAGAACTGTCGTGCCGCCTCGGGTGTGGAGGACACGGTGAGGTTGACGCGCATCACGGCACTGCCCGTCACGCCGTCCGCCGTAGCCCTGAGTGCGCCCGTCCTCCCACAGTCGTAGATGACGCGGAGCATCTCCGACACCTGCTGGTGTCCGCCACAGATGCGGTCCACCATCTCCACCTCCGGCAGGTTGATGTACTGCGAGAGACCGCCCTGCTTCTCCAGTGCCATGGCGTTCTGCAGGAAGGACGCATTGGTGAAGTTGCCCGGCGGACAGCGGAAGCAGGCCTCGGGTCTCGGCGGCTGCTTGCTGTCCTTGGCCTTGCTTCTGGCGAGGTTCTCCCACGTGCTGATCTTCCGATACTCCGCCGCGTCGTGCTCCTGGAGTCGCTCGGTGATGGCCTCCATCAGTCGCGTCAGCTGACCCTTTCCAGAACCCGAAGGTGCCACCAAATGACCCTCCATGCCGCACATCTCGTGCAGGATACCATCGTTGTAGCGAAACCTCACTTCCGACAGATACGTCGCCGCGGCTGGAAACGCCATGGGCAGCAGTGCCTCACGCATATCCCTGGAAGCCTTGGAGAGGATAAACTTCACGAATTCCGTGCCCTTGCCGGGCTTTGGCATTGCTGGAGCAGTGCCGTCAAAAATGTTGTAACTAATCATACCTTAATATATTACTTGTGTTAATAATCGTTCTTTCATATCTGTTTCGTCTCAAATCTCAGTATCACAGTGGGGGTTTCTTTGCTCACCGCCCATCCCGTTCTACCCCGATTATGTTATATATATTATTAATTATTAATAAGTTATACACTTGACAGGAGGAGGTCTTTCAGAAGGAGAAAGTCCCTCGTCTCTGAGATTATTTGTGATTGAGATTGTTTTCATGCTGCAAAGTTACGCAGCAAGCCCACACGGCCGCGCGGCCGGTGAAAGGAACACCCCTCATCTTTTCACCAGTTCCTCATCCACGTACGCCATATGAATGTCATGCAGCAGGCGCAGCAACTTGACAGCATTGTCGCCGCCGTTGGCCATCCTGCGCCGGTATTCCCGGTCTATCAGCCGCACAAACAACGCGTAGAAGAAGCGTTTCGTCGCCCTCTTCACCTCCCGTCCCTCCCTGATGCGTCTCAGCGTGGGATAGTTGACCTGCCAGTTCTCTTCCTTCAGTCTCTTGTGAGTGTACTTCAGCTCCTCCATGACGACCGCGTAGGCCATGCTGAGCGACGTGACACCCTGTCCGTTTTTGGTTTTCATAATCCCTTGTCGGTTTTAGCGAGAGAAGCTGTGACAGAGCAGGTGCGCACCTTTAATCACATTGTGAAGCCCTCTTCGCTCCGCTCGGGACGATTAAACATTCTTGGCCGGGCACAAAAAAAGCCCCCGACTTCTTATCGGGAGCCAAAATTACGACAAAACAGGCGTTTTTTCAAGAAATGTCAGCGGACAGGTATGGAGTCCGTATTTTTCCGCACACCGGTCCACAAAAAAAAAGGATGTCTGCCTGTCCTCCCATCAAGTATCCCCCTCGCTGACCTCATTATCCTCATCATTATCAAAGAACCATTCGGGATGTTTCGACAACGGCGAACACCGTTTCAGCATTTTCTTGATGACCGAGTGCTTGTTCTCTATCTCCTCCTTAGGGAACGTGTCGTCACCATTTTTTCCGGAGAGCGTATAGCCCATATACTTGTAATACTCCGACCTGCACCCTTCTGCCTTTACAAACTCATCACGCACATCCTTCCAACTCGGACGCTCTACAAGTGCCTTTTCCTCCAGCAAAAGGAGAATATAAGGCACATAGCTCCTGGCCGTTTGTCCGTCGATGAGTTTGTGAAGCCCGTCAAGCAGCCGTGTCCCTTTCCGTGGTCTGTCCGTCAGTATGCTTTTCCATCCGTCACATCGCGACACCCCTCACGCCCTGTCAGTTCTGTCAGTTCTGCCAGTCCTGTCTGCTCTGTCGGTTCTGTATGCGTTGTCATTATTCCAGGTTAGTTCTTTTTCCGCCTGCAAAGATACCACTTTCCCGTGAAACCACCAAGGATTGTGCAGAATTTGGCATAAAGATTGTTAAATGTAAGGAGGAATAGCGCAATGGGATGCGATTTTTTCGTAACTTTGCACGCAGAAAACTA
>CAVFBU010000026.1:0-26828 GCA_963620725.1 Vescimonas coprocola | reverse complement strand
AAGAAAATAGTTTGAGAAACAATACATTTTCTCACAAAAAACTTTCAACCTTTTGCTAAATCCCATCAATCTGTCACAAACTGCCAAATATTTCCGGTGGTCTTCAAGTACATAAAAGCTCGTTCAAGATAAAAAAACGAAAAGGGCGGTGGGGAAAATTCCCTACAGAAATAGCAACGCATAGAATATAATGGGAAATATTGATTTATAGTACTTTACGGCAATCATGGTGTCGAGGATGAAAAATAACGGCAAAAAAAATGGGGAAAAGTGGGGAATTGTGGGGGATTTTGCTTAATTTTGCAGCCGAGAACGGGAATTGCATTATAAATAAGTACGCATGCGCTTTATAGGTAACATAGAAGCAAAGATGGATGCCAAAGGACGAGCCTTTCTGCCCGCGCCCTTTAGGAAGGTGCTGCAGGATGGCGGTGAGGAGCGTCTTGTGCTGAGGAAAGACGTGTTTCAGACTTGTTTGGTGCTTTATCCTGAAACCATCTGGAACGGTCAGATGGATGTTCTGCGCCAACGACTTAGCCGCTGGGACAAGGCACAGCAACAGGTGTTTCGTCAGTTTGTAAGCGATGTCGAACTCATCTGTCTTGACGGAAACGGTCGCTTCCTCCTTCCCAAGCGTCTCCAGCAAATGGCTAATATTGAACAGGAGATCCGTTTTATCGGTATGGACGATACGATTGAAATTTGGAGTGTCAGCGAGGCAGAGCGACAGAGAATGAGTGCCGAAGACTTTGGAAACAGCCTTGGGGAACTGATGGCTGACAATGATAATCAATAACTCGATATGGCAAAGACGGCAGAGACCTACCACGTGCCTGTTCTCCTCAGTGAGAGCATTGCTGGGCTTGACATCAAGTCCGACGGAGTCTATGTGGATGCCACTTTTGGCGGTGGTGGACATTCGCGCGAGATACTGCGTCGTCTTGCGCCGAACGGACATCTTTACAGTTTTGATCAGGATGCTGATGCCGAGAGCAACGTCATAAGCGACAGCCGGTTTACTTTCGTGAGGAGTAATTTCCGGTATCTTTGCAACTGGATGCGCTACTATCATGTAAGCCATATCGACGGGTTGCTTGCAGACCTTGGCGTGTCAAGCCATCATTTTGACGATGAGACACGGGGCTTCTCTTTTCGTTTTGATGCACCCTTGGACATGCGGATGAACAAAAGAGCTGGTGCAACAGCGGCAGACGTGCTCAACAACTATGAAGAAGGTAGGTTGGCAGACATCTTCCATCTCTATGGTGAGATGAAGAACGCGAGACGCATTGCTGCTGCCATTGTCAAATGCAGGGCCATCCGTCCGATTGTCACGACGAGCGATTTGTCAGCTGTTGTCGAACCGTTGATGCGTTCTGAACGCGAGAAAAAGGATTTGGCTCGAATCTATCAAGCTCTGCGCATTGAGGTGAACCATGAAATGGATGCGCTTCGCGACTTACTCTCTGGAGTTGGAGGAATATTGCGACAGGGTGGTAGGCTGAGTGTCATAACCTATCACTCGCTGGAAGACCGTATGGTGAAAAACCTCATGAAGACAGGCAACGTGGAGGGGCGTGTGGAACAGGACTTTTACGGACGCATCTCCAGTCCGTTCGACCTGGTCAACAGCAAGGTCATTACGCCCTGCAACGAGGAAATCTGTGCCAATCCCAGGAGCAGGAGTGCAAAACTAAGAATAGCCCAAAAAACGATATAAGCACCACGACAATATGGAAGTGACAGAACCCATCCTTAGTGGAACTATTCCTAACGCTGCCAAAAAACCGGAGACGGAAGAAACAGAGCGGCAGCTACAGGAAACGCTGAAGAAGATACAGGAAACAGCGCAGGACAGTGACACCCACCCCGGACAGCAACTAACCTTGAAGAGCGTGCTGGGTGGTGATTTCCTGACGGCCGGATTCATGCGGTCGCAAGTTGGTGTAATCCTACTCGTGGTGGCTTTTACCCTCGTCTATGTCGGTTTCCGCTACCAGTGCCAACAAGACATGGTGTCTATCCGAAAGTTGGAAATCCAGCTCAAGGATGCCAAGAACAAGGCTTTGGCAGCATCAAGCACACTCACCGAAAAATGCCGTGAGAGCCACGTGATTGAAACACTGCAGCAAAATAACGACTCGCTTCTCCGCATCGCGAATCAACCTCCATATATCATACAAGTGCCTGAAAACTGAAAGTGCCAATGAGTAAGATTGACAACAGCAACATCGCAGTGCGGTATTTCTGGATCGCCGCCGGTCTGGTAATCGTCTTTTTGATGATTTTCGGAAAGGCGTTCTATACCATGACGGCCAAGAAGCAGTATTGGGTTGAGGTGGCCAGTAGACTCAAGAGCGACAGCATTACCGTCAAGCCTAAGCGGGGCAATATCCTCAGCTGCGATGGACAGCTCATGGCAAGTTCCATTCCTGAATATAAAATCTATATGGACTTCGGGGTGGACAATGAAAAGCAAGACTCACTTTGGGAGGACAAGGTCGACTCTATCTGCGAAGGACTTAGCAGGATATTCCCACAGCAATCTGCAGTGGCTTTCAAACACCATTTAGAAGAAGGGCGCAGAAAGAAGGCGCGTCACTGGAGCATTTGGCCAAAACGCATCGACTATAACACTTATACGGAGGTGAAGAGTCTCCCCTTTTTCTCACTGTCAAAGAACGCCAGTGGATTCCATGAAGAGGAATTCAATGCCCGGCGCCGCCCCTTTGGATCGTTGTGTGAACGTACCATTGGCTCTATGTATGGAGCAAAAGACAGTGCTCGTCTCGGACTGGAACTGGCTTATGACACAATCCTTCGTGGGACACCAGGACTCAACAAACGGCGTAAGGTACTCAATGCGCAGCTGAACATTCCTGTTACGTTGCCTGTTGATGGATGCGATATTGTCACCACCATTGACGTGAATATGCAGGATATGGCGGAACGTGCATTGGTCTCTGAACTCAAAAAAGATCATTGTGACCTCGGCGTTGCCATTCTTATGGAGGTGGCTACAGGCGACGTGAAAGCCATTGTCAATATGGAACGTTGTTCAGGCGATGTCTTCCGCGAGAACAAGAATTTTGCCGTGGCCGACCTGCGCGAACCAGGCTCAGTATTCAAGACGGCATCGGTCATGGTGGCTCTTGACGATGGTGTGGCAGATACGGCCAAGTACATTGAAACAGCAGGAGGTGTCTGGCCTATGCATGGAGCACTGATGAAGGATCACAACTGGCGTAATGGAGGGTATGGATACATCTCTCTGGGACGAGCCATGGAGGTCAGTTCGAACATCGGAATCAGTCGCGTCATAGACGAAAACTATGGCAGTCACCCTGAGAAATTTGTCGAGGGTCTCTACCGCACGGGGCTTGCCGCCGACCTCAAACTGCCCATTAAGGGTTACGCTCGCCCCCACATTCGTATGCCTAAGAAGAACAAGCAAGGCCAATGGATCAATTGGAGTAAGACGGCATTGCCCTGGATGTCCATTGGCTACGAGACACAACTGCCGCCAATATCCACCCTAACCTTCTATAATGCCATTGCCAATGACGGCATTATGATGCGGCCTCGCTTCGTAAAATGTATCATGAAGGATGGCAATGTGGTTGAGGAATATCCACCGGTTAAGGTGATGGAGAAACGAATGGCTAAAATGCAAACGGTCAAGACGGTACAGTCGTTGCTTGAGCGCGTAGTCAGCAAGGGAACGGGAAAAAAAGCCCGGGCAAAGACCTTCAGGGTGGCCGGAAAAACTGGGACAGCCCAAGTGGCACAGGGTGGCCATTATAAGACGACGGGCATTGCCTATTGGCTCTCTTTTGCTGGGTATTTCCCTGCAGATAATCCGCTTTATTCTTGTATCGTCTGCATCAAGCGTTCAGGTTATGGCGGTTCGGGAGGAATGAGTGCAAAAGTATTCCATCAGATTGCTGAAGGTGTGATGGCTCGCAATATCAAACTCGGCATCAATAAAGCGCATGATGAAAACTCGGTGACAATTCCCGATGTGAAGCGCGGAGATGTCGGAGCAGCAGGCTATGTGCTAAGTCATTTGGACATTAAGACTTCGGAAAACTGGAGTGGGACTTATGCTGACGGCAATCCCATTTGGGGACGAGCCGACCCTCGTTCTGACAGGGTGGCACTCCACCGGGACAATATGGGTCGGGGAATGGTACCGAACGTTGTGGGTATGGGAGCCAAGGATGCTGTTTATCTGTTGGAATCCCGTGGAATGAAAGTGCGGATTTCCGGACGCGGCCATGTCACGCAGCAAAGCTGTCCTGCAGGACAGCCACTGGTAAAGGGAATGGTCTGTACGCTGATCTTGGAATAAAAGTCAAATCTATAATACATTCATCCATATAATATAATAAGGTGTATGAAACTAAGTGAACTGTTGAAATCCGTCAATGTCCTGCAGGTGGCAGGATCGACGGAAGCTGAGGTGATGGGGGTAAACATTGACTCGCGGAAAATCGGGAAAGGACATCTGTTCGTTGCCATCAAGGGAACACAAACAGACGGGCATCAGTTTATCACCAAGGCTGTTGCACAAGGTGCCGCTGCCATCCTCTGTGAAGAGATGCCCGAGGAAAGAAACAATGGAGTCTGCTACATTCAGGTAGCGTCCACCGAGGACATCGTAGGACAGGTAGCCACCAGCTTCTATGGCAATCCGTCCCAGAAACTCAAGCTGGTGGGTGTCACCGGAACCAATGGAAAAACGACCATTGCCACGCTGCTCTATAACATGTTCCGTAAGTTCGGGCACCGTTGCGGACTGCTTTCGACCGTATGCAACTATATTGAGGATGAAGCCATTGCGGCAGACCACACCACACCCGACCCCATTGAACTCAACCGATTGCTCAGCCGCATGGTTGAGGCTGGGTGCGAATATGCTTTTATGGAGTGTTCGAGTCACGCCATTGCTCAAAAGCGCATCGGTGGACTAACTTTCGCTGGAGGAATCTTCACCAATCTGACGCGCGACCACCTGGACTACCACAAAACCTTCGAAAACTATCGGAACGCCAAGAAAGCCTTCTTTGATGGGCTGCCCAAAGATGCTTTTGCCATTACCAATGCCGACGACAAGAACGGAAGTGTCATGGTACAAAACTGCAAGGCAACGGTCAAGACCTATTCCGTGCGGCAGATGGCCGATTTCCGTGCTCATATCATCGAATGCCATTTTGAGGGTATGTATCTGGAAATCAATGGCAGGGAGGTTGGCGTACAATTCATCGGGAAGTTTAATGTCAGCAATTTGCTGGCAGTCTATGGCGCTGCCGTCATGTTGGGCAAGAGTCCCGAAGACGTATTGGTTGTGCTGAGTACCTTGAAGAGTGTGGCAGGTCGGTTGGAACCCATTCGTTCGAAAGACGGGATTACTGCCGTGGTGGATTATGCCCATACGCCCGATGCGTTGGAAAATGTGCTCAATGCCATTCATGAAGTTCTTGACGGAAAGGATGGGCGTATTCTGACTGTTTGTGGTGCTGGAGGCAATCGAGACAAGGGCAAGCGCCCGCTGATGGCTCAAGAAGCTGTCAAGCAAAGCGATAGTGTTATTATCACCAGTGACAATCCCCGATTTGAGGAGCCTCAGGATATTATCAACGACATGTTGGCTGGTCTCACTCCCCAACAGTTGAAAAAGGTTGTGAGCATTGTCGACCGTAAGGAAGCTATCCGCACTGCCTGCATGATGGCTCGGAAAGGCGATGTCATCCTCATTGCTGGCAAAGGCCATGAGGACTATCAGGAGGTGAAAGGCGTGAAACATCATTTTGATGACCGGGAGGTGGTCAGAGACATCTTTAACTCATAATACAGCCTATGTTATACTATCTGTTCAGATTCTTAGAGCAATTTAACATTCCAGGGGCGCATATTTGGACGTACATTTCCTTCCGTGCATTGCTGGCCTTGATTTTGTCGTTGGTCATCTCCGCATGGTTCGGTGAGAAATTCATCCGCTGGATGAAACACCGCCACATTTCCGAAACCGCCCGTGATGCAAGCATAGACCCCTTCGGTGTAGAGAAGAAGGGCGTTCCTACCATGGGAGGCATTATCATCATTGTGTCCATTCTGGTACCCGTGCTGTTGCTGGGTCGTATGCGCAACATCTATCTTATCTTGATGATTGTCACTACCGTCTGGCTTGGCTTTCTCGGTTTCCTTGACGATTACATCAAGATTTTTAAGAAGAACAAGGACGGGCTGAAAGGAAAATACAAGATAGTGGGACAAATCAGCATCGGGTTCATCGTGGGTCTGACGCTTTGGTTGAGTCCGGATGCGGTGGTCAGGGAGAATATTTCCGTGGCTCAACAGAACCATGAGGTGGTGGTCAAGCACAAGGCAGAAAATGTCAAGTCGCTACAGACCACCGTCCCGTTCTCCAAGAACCATAATCTGGACTATTCGGACGTGATGGGGTTCTGTGGTAAATATAAGGTGGCGGCAGGCTGGATACTTTTTGTCGTGATGACGATTCTCGTGGTGACAGCCGTCAGCAATGGTGCTAACCTTAACGATGGTATGGATGGAATGTGTGCTGGAAACTCGGCCGTCATCGGTGTAGCGTTGGGCATCTTAGCCTATGTCAGCAGTCACATCGTCTACGCGACATATTTCGACATTATGTATATTCCAGGTTCACAAGAACTTGTAGTGTTCCTTTGTGCCTTTGTAGGAGCTATGATAGGATTTCTTTGGTATAATGCCTATCCCGCTCAGGTCTTCATGGGCGACACGGGTTCGCTGACCATTGGCGGCATTATCGGAGTCTGTGCCGTCATTATCCACAAGGAACTTCTATTGCCGGTGCTTTGTGGCATTTTCTTTATTGAGAGTCTCAGCGTCATCATCCAGACGCAGTGGTTCAAATGGCAGAAAAGAAAGGGCAAACGGGTGCGCGTTTTCCGTGCCACCCCTATCCATGACACCTTCCGTCGGCTTGATTCCCAGTTGGACAGCACCAGTACCTATCTGTTGCGCAAATGGCCACATCATCCGTTCCACGAGTCGAAGATTACCGTCCGTTTTTGGATAGTAACCATTATATTGGCAGCAATAACGATTATAACACTAAAGATAAGATGAGTAGAATCGTAGTATTAGGTGCAGGCGAGAGCGGCGCAGGTGCCGCCGTGCTGGCAAAGTGCAAAGGATTTGACGTGTTCGTCAGCGACATGTCGGAGATTAAAGACAAGTACAAAATGCTGTTGGACAACCACCATATAGCATGGGAAGAAAGGCAACATACGGAAGAGAAAATCCTTAATGCTGACGAGATTGTGAAAAGCCCAGGTATTCCCGATACGGCACCGATGATTGTGAAGGTAAAGGAGAAGGGTATTCATATTATCAGCGAAATTGAATTTGCTGGTCGGTACACCGATTCGAAGATGATATGTATAACTGGTTCCAATGGCAAGACGACCACAACAAGTCTCATCTACCATATCTTCAAAGAGGCTGGTTATGACGTAGGTCTGGCTGGAAATATCGGAAATTCGTTGGCCTTGCAGGTGGCGGAAGATCCCCATGCCTACTATGTCATTGAGTTGAGCTCGTTCCAGTTGGACAATATGTATGACTTCCGTGCCAACATTGCCATTCTGCTGAATATCACACCCGACCATCTTGACCGCTACAACTTCTGTATGCAGAACTATGTGGATGCCAAGATGCGCATCATCCAGAACCAGACACCGCAGGACGCGTTCATCTTCTGGAACGACGACCCGATTATCCGCAAGGAGCTGAGCAAATACGACATCAAGGCTATAGTGTATCCTTTCTCCGAGCTCAAGGAAAAGGGAAGCATTGGCTACATAGAAGAAGGACAATACAAGATAGAGAAGCCCGAACCGTTCAATATGGAGCAAGAGTCTCTGAGCCTGACGGGGAAACACAACGTCTACAATTCGCTGGCTGCTGGCATTGCCTCCAATATTGCAGGTATCAAAAAAGACATCATACGTAAGTCGCTCAGCGACTTTCCCGGAGTGGAACACCGTTTGGAAAAGGTGTGCTCCGTGCGCGGTGTTCTGTATGTCAACGACTCAAAGGCCACCAATGTTGACGCGTGTTGGTATGCACTGGAGTCAATGAAGACCCAAACCATTCTCATTGTTGGGGGAAAGGACAAAGGCAATGACTACAGCCCCATCATCCCGCTGGTCAAAGAGAAATGTGCCGCTCTTGTCTACTTGGGTGCTGACAACAAAAAGTTGCATGATACGTTCGATAGTTTGGGAATTCCTGTACGCGACACCCATTCTATGAAAGAATGTGTGGAGGCATGCTACGAGATGGCTGAGCCGGGTATGACGGTGCTGTTAAGTCCATGCTGTGCATCATTCGATTTGTTCAAGAATATGGAAGACCGTGGTGAACAGTTCAAGACTTTAGTCAGAAATCTATAATATACAACAGAAGCTATAAGGGCATGAACTTCAAAATCAGTAATATCTTCAAGGGCGACAAGGTCATTTGGATGGTGTTCTTCCTGCTCTGTATGGTAAGTGTTGTTGAGGTGTTCTCTGCCACAAGCCAACAGACATACAGAGACCAGGATTACATTGGGCCGATTGCATTTCATGCGACAACCATTGTTGGGGGCTTTGTCGTGGCACTTGTCATGCCTTTGATACCCTGCCGTTATTTTAAACTGTTGATAGTGCCGCTATTGTTCCTGAGTACCTTGCTGTTGATAGTCGTACTGATTGACGGTGAAACCATCAACGGAGCCAACCGAAGTCTTAGTATTTTCGGGAAGTCCTTCCAACCTTCTGAACTGGCGAAAGGAACTGTTGTCTTGGCTACAGCGCAGGTGTTGGCCGTGATGCAACGAGAAAACGGAGCTGACCCTAAAGCGTTCAAGTACATTATGGTTTACACTGTGGGAATCTGTGTATTGATAGGCCTTGAAAACCTCTCCACTGCCCTATTGCTGTTTGCGGTTGTTTTCTTGATGATGATTATTGGACGTGTGCCGCATCGCCAGTTGCTGAAACTCTTTGCCTTGTGCGTCGGACTTGGCGTGGCCGTCCTTACATTCATCATGGTGGTTGGCCATCAGGAAACACAGATTGTTGCAAGCGGGACGCAGGCAGAACAAGTGGAGATTCCAAAAGCAAAGAAGGGCTTTGCCGACAAGATACTCCATCGTGCAGATACATGGAAGGGTCGTATCTTGAGCTTCAATAAACCAGATGTCGCTCCAAAAGACTTTGACATTCATGGTAAAGATGCACAGGTGGCTCATGCCAATATTGCCATTGCAACCAGCAATATCGTTGGTATTGGCCCAGGCAAGTCAGTGGAGCGCGACTATCTGCCGCAGGCTTATTCTGATTTTATCTTTGCCATCATTATTGAAGAACTGGGGATTTGGGGTGCCGGAGGGGTCATATTCCTCTATATCGTATTGTTGTATCGTGGCGTTCGCATTGCCAATCGGTGTGAGAACTATTTCCCAGCCTTTTTGGTTATGGGACTGACGTTGTTGCTCGTTGTCCAGGCCATTGCCAATATGGCTGTGGCGGTAGGTCTGGGACCTGTTACCGGACAGCCTCTGCCGTTGATCTCCAAGGGTGGCTCGTCTACTGTTTTGAACTGCGTCTACATCGGTGCCATCCTGAGTGTCAGCCGTACTGCCAAAATCAAGAAAGTCACGTCTGTTGATAAAAAAAACAATGAGAATTCGGCAATGACGAAATAAAGTTGTAATTTTGCAAAATACGAGAAATAAGTTATGAGTAATGTTTTAAGGGTCATCATCAGTGGAGGCGGAACGGGAGGACATATCTTTCCGGCAGTGTCTATTGCCAATGCACTCAAAGCCCTATGTCCAGATGCGGAAATTCTGTTTGTCGGGGCGTTGGGACGTATGGAGATGCAGCGTGTACCGGCAGCAGGTTATGACATTAAGGGACTCCCCATCTGCGGTTTCGACCGCAAACACTTATGGCGGAATGTCAAAGTGCTCTATAAGATATGGAAGAGTCAACGCATGGCTAAGCGTATCATCCGTGATTTCAAACCGCAGGTTGCTGTGGGCGTTGGTGGCTATGCCAGCGGTCCCACGCTCAATACGGCAGCAGCAATGGGTATTCCCTGTCTGATACAGGAACAAAACTCCTATGCCGGTGTCACCAATAAACTCCTGGCCAAAAAAGCGGAGAAAATCTGTGTGGCTTATGACCACATGGAACGTTTCTTCCCTGCCGCGAAAATCGTGAAAACGGGCAATCCCGTGCGCCAGTCGCTCCTCAACTCTACCGTCTCGCGCGACGAGGCCGTGCGTTCGTTTGGTTTGGATGCCAGCCGCAAAACCATTTTGATTGTTGGAGGCAGTTTGGGGGCACGCACCATCAACGACAGTGTGATGCAGCATCTTGACCTGATTCGGCAGAGTGACGTGCAGTTTGTATGGCAAACGGGCAAATATTATCATGCAGACATCATGGAGGCTTTGGCTCGTGAGGGAAGACCAGAGAACCTCGTGGCTACAGACTTTATCAGCGATATGGGTCTTGCCTATAAGGCGGCCGACCTGGTCATCAGCCGTGCCGGAGCCAGCAGCATCTCGGAATTCTGTCTCATCGGGAAACCCGTCATCCTCGTCCCGAGCCCCAACGTGGCAGAAGACCACCAGACGAAAAACGCCATGGCACTCGTCGATGTCAATGCAGCCCTCTATGTCAAGGATGCTGAGGCTGCGGACAAACTGTTGCCGCTGGCCGTCAAGACCGTCAACGATGCCGACCAACTGGCTTCACTCAGAGAAAACATATTGAAACTCGCACTGCCTGATTCGGCGGAAATCATCGCTAAGGAAGTGATTAGATTGGCAAATTATGGAAAGTAAAGACATCAAAGCCGTATATTTCATCGGAGCAGGAGGCATCGGTATGAGTGCCATCGCCCGATATTTCATCCATCGTGGATTGGTCGTGGCTGGCTACGACAAAACCCCCAGCGCACTGACACAGCAGTTGGAAAACGAAGGGATGCTCATCCACTATGAAGAGGATGTAGACGAGATTCCTTATGCCTGCAAGCAACCGAAATCCTGTCTGGTGATTTACACCCCAGCCATTCCAGCCGACCACACGGAACTGCTGTATTTTCGCCAGAATGGTTTCTGTGTAGAGAAGCGGGCACAAGTACTGGGGATGCTCACCCGTCAGCACAAAGGACTTTGCGTGGCCGGCACCCACGGCAAGACCACAACATCGACCATGTGTGCCCACATCCTGCATCAAAGCCATCTGGACTGCAATGCCTTTCTTGGCGGAATATCCAAGAACTATGGCACCAACTATATTCTGTCGTCTTCTGATTATGTGGTGATTGAAGCCGATGAATTTGACCGATCGTTCCACTGGTTAAACCCATGGATGACGGTCATCACCTCTACCGACCCTGACCATTTGGATATTTACGGCACAAAGGAAGCCTATCTGGAAAGTTTCCGCCACTACACCGAACTGATACAACCTGGTGGCAATCTGATTATCCATCGCGGACTGGAGATGAAAGAAAACCTTCAGGAAGGAGTCCATCGGTATGACTATGCCCTTCACGAAGGCGATTTCCATGCAGACAACATCCGTATCGTCAATGGTGAAATCACGTTCGATTTCATATCGCCCATTGAGAGCGTAGAACACGTGCAGCTTGGACAGCCCGTGCCCATCAATATAGAAAACGGCGTGGCGGCCATGGCCATGGCTCAACTGGCCGGTTGTACCGCAGAGGAGTTACGCTATGGGATGCTGTCCTACAATGGCGTGGAA
This sequence comes from Vescimonas coprocola, assembly GCA_963620725.1. GTDB lineage: Bacteria > Bacteroidota > Bacteroidia > Bacteroidales > Bacteroidaceae > Prevotella. Next base: position 14,991 of record CAVFBU010000026.1, on the reverse strand, counting down.
CGTCGCTTCGACTTTAAGTTGAAGAACGACAAAATCGTGTTTCTCAGCGACTACGCCCATCACCCCAAGGAGATTCTCCAAAGTGCAAAGAGCATCCGCGAATTGTATCGCGACCGCAGAATTACAGCCATCTTCCAGCCGCATCTCTATACCCGCACACGGGATTTCTATAAAGATTTCGCTGATGCGTTGAGTCTGCTGGACGAGGTCATCCTCACTGAAATTTATCCAGCTCGTGAACAACCCATAGAGGGCGTAACATCGAAACTTATCTATGACAACCTGCGGCCAGGTATAGAGAAACATATGATTGCCAAAACTGATGTTCTTCAATATGTCGCGGATCATTCGTTTGACGTGCTTATTGTCCTCGGTGCAGGCGATCTCGACAACCAAGTACCGCAAATCACACAGATTCTGAAGGAAAAACTATGAGTGTCAACTGGAAGAATTCCATCATCATCGTGATAGATGCAGTGCTGGCTGTCTATCTGGTTATGGCTATCACGGTTTACAACAAACCTGAAAGCGAGGATGTGGTGTGTACGCGTGTGGACATCCGCATCGCCGATGGTTTGGTGAATGGATTCTTGGATGACGTGGAAGTTGAATCACAATTGAAAACAAACAGGCTGTATCCTTTGGGGCAGCCCTTGTCGCAGGTGGATGTGCGCAACATCGAAGAGTCCCTGCTGCGCAATCCTTTTGTCAAGGAGGCACAATGCTACAAGACACAGGGCGGCAAGGTCATCATCCTGCTCACCCAGCGGTTGCCCGTGATGCGGGTCAAGGCTGAAAATGGTGACGATTACTATCTGGACGGGAACGGCAACGTAATGCCGCGTACGCGCTACACCAGTGACCTCATCGTGGCCACCGGCCACATTAGCCGTAGCTATGCCAAAACATATCTGGCCACGATGGGTGAGGACTTGCTGCATAACCGCTTCTGGAACAATCAGATTGAACAGCTTCATGTGCTGCAGGATGGTAGCGTGGAGCTTGTGCCACGGGTCGGCGACCATATCGTCTATCTGGGCCGTCCCACCGACATTCCCCAAAAGCTCACGCGACTGGAGAAGTTCTACCGCTACGGACTGAATGTGGCCGGATGGAACAAATACTCATACATCAATCTGGAGTTCAACAACCAGATTATTTGCAAGAAAAGAGAAACAAGAAAACCGTAAATACAGATACAGAGATGCCAAAAGATTTTATTGTCGCCATTGAGCTCGGCTCATCCAAGATGACTGGTGTCGCAGGAAAGAAGAACCTGGACGGCAGCATACAGGTGTTGGCCGTTGTGAAAGAAGATTCGTCGTCCTTCATCAGGAAAGGGTATGTCAACAACATCGACAAGACCGCACAGTGTATCGTCAACATTGTCGACAAGCTGGAGAAACAGTTGAAGACCAGTATCAAATGTGTTTATGTCGGTGTGGGAGGACAGTCCATCCGCTCCGTACACAACGTCATTACGAAGGATCTTCCTGCAGAAACCATTGTGACCGAAGCGATGGTCAACGACCTCTTGGACTCTAACCGCAATATGGAGTATCCCGATTTGGAAACCATCGATGTCGCTGTCCAGGAATACAAGGTCGACACGCAGAACCAGTTAGACCCGGTAGGTATACCTTGTAGCCATATTGAAGGGAATTTCCTGAACATCCTCCAGCGCAAGACACTCAACAACAACCTCAACTTGTGCTTCCAGACTGCCAAGATCAATATTGCAGACCTGTTCCTCTCCCCGTTGGCATTGGCCGACAGTGTGCTCACCGAGACGGAAAAACGCTCCGGGTGTGCTCTCGTTGACCTTGGTGCCGACACCACGACCGTTAGCGTGTACTGGAAGAACGTGCTCCGCCATCTGGTAGTCATTCCGTTGGGCGGTAACAATATCACCAAAGACATTGCCTCGCTGTTGATTGAAGAAAGCGAAGCCGAGAAGATGAAGTTGGCGTATGCCTCGGCCTTCACGGAAGTCAGTGAGATTGACAACGAGAAGAAATATCCGATTGACGATGATCGGCAGGTGGACTGCAGCAAGTTCATCGAGATTGTCGAGGGGCGCGTGGAGGAAATCATTGCCAACGTGTGGTGTCAAATCCCCGATGAATACTGTGACAAGCTGCTGGGAGGCATTATCCTCACCGGTGGCGGTTCCAATATGAAGAACATCGAAAAAGCATTTATCAACTACACACACATCGAGAAGGTGCGCGTGGCCAAGTCGGTCAACCTGACCATCATTGGCAACCAGCCTGAAATAACGGCCAAAGACGGGCGTATGAATACCGTTCTCGGCATATTGGCCAAGGGAGACATTAACTGCGCTGGCAGAGACCTTGGCGACAATGACCTGTTTGGCAACACAGAAAAGGACGCCAATATGGACGAAAATATCCCACGTCAGGTGCGTACCGGCGGTGAAATACCCGCTGGAGTAATCCAGACGGCCGAAGAAAAGAAACTGGCCAGTGATATATCGCGCAAGAAAAAAGAAGAGGCCGATGCGGCCAAACGCAGGGAGGAAGAAGAGAAAGCCCGAAAAGAAGCCGAAGAGCGCAGGAAGAACAGTTTTGCCAACAAGATGGTGGGCTGGCTGAAGAAAGTGGGTAAGGAGTTTACACAGGAAGAGGAATAGCATAAAAAAAGAATGGTTATGAACGAAACAAGTAACATATTGGATTTTGGTGGGCTTGAGAAGGAAAACAGCATCATCAAGGTTATCGGTGTCGGCGGCGGTGGTGGCAATGCTGTCAATCACATGTATCGGAAAGGCATCCACGATGTCAGCTTCGTGGTGTGCAACACCGACTATCAGGCACTCAACGACTCTCCCGTTCCCGTCCATTTGCAATTAGGCAAGGAGGGACTTGGTGCGGGCAACAAACCCGAGAGAGCCAGGGAGGCTGCGGAAGAGAGTGTCGAGGACATCAAGAGGATGCTCAACGATGGCACCCGCATGACCTTCATCACGGCAACGATGGGCGGCGGAACAGGCACCGGCGCAGCTCCTGTCATTGCACGCATCTCGAAAGAGATGGGTATTCTGACGGTGGGTATTGTCACCATTCCCTTCCGATGGGAGGGCACGCGAAAGATAGACCAGGCTCTTGACGGTGTGGAAGAGATGGCCAAGCATGTTGATGCGCTGCTGGTCATCAACAACGACCGCCTGCGCGAGGTCTATCCCGACCGCTCCGTGCAGAATGCCTTTGGCAAGGCCGATGACACGCTTTCCGTGGCCGCCAAGTCCATCTCAGAGATTATTACGGAGCATGGGCTGATTAACTTGGACTTCAACGATGTGAAGACCGTACTGAAGGATGGTGGAGTGGCCATCATGTCTACGGGCTATGGTGAAGGCGAAGGCCGCGTGAAAAAAGCCATTGAGGCCGCCATCAATTCTCCGCTGCTCAACGAGACGGACGTGTTCAATTCCAAGAAGATACTGCTCAACATCACGTTTGCCGGCGGCAAGAACGGAGATGACGGCTTGATGATGGAGGAGATGGGAGATGTCAACGAGTTCATGGAGAAATTCGGCGACTTCGAAATCAAATGGGGTCTGGCCATCAATCCAGAACTGGACAAGAAGGTGAAGGTGACCATTCTGGCTACAGGCTTCGGTGTGGAGCACGTGGAAGGTATGGACAACCACATCAAGCGCCACATCACCCAGGAAGACTCCCAGGCCATCGAAGAGGCCGCAAAGAAGGAGGAACGCAGAGATCGTTTCTACCGCGACAAGCAGACCAAGAACCGCTATCGCCGCCGTCCGCATATTTACCAGTTCAGTGCGGAGGACTTGGACAACGAGAATGTCATCTCTGCCGTAGAGCAAAGTCCGACCTACAAGCGCACCCGGGAAATTCTGGAGAACATCCGCAATCAGGCCAATGGCCGGACGGAACCGGCTGACGAACCCTCCAAAGAAAACATCCAGGGCACCATCGTGTTCGCATAGTGGACACCAAACGCAGGAAATGCGCGGGACGGACGCTGTCTGTCAGTCAAACAGCTGTTGCAGCACCTCCAGACTTCTCAGTTCTGGAAAACCGGGGATGTGAATCCTGTAGTAGTTGAGGAGTACTGCCGTGATGCGGTTTCGCTCCTGACGCGACATTCGGAACAGCCGCATTGTGGCGTAGTTCATGCGCATGAGTTGCTGCAATGTGGAGGCATCGTTGGCGGCAATGAAATCGCTGTGCACAGGAACTGTTGCGGAGAAACAACTGTTCCTTAAGTCGAACACGCAGCCCTCCCGGTAATCTTCCAGATTGGGATAAAATCCCAAAAAGCGTGAGATGCGCATCAGAAACGTCAGATGGAAATTGGCGTAGCCTTCATCGGCCGCATCAAGCCATTGTAGCGAGTCGCAGATGTAGTCGAACAGGGCGACGTTACGCTGTTCCGAGTGCAGGCTGTAGCAAAGGAATTCCGCAAGAAAGAGTGTGATGGCCGTCTTGTCGGCGTGGAGTGGGATGGAAGAGGCAGGAGCAGCCAGTCGCACCTCTTTTAGGTTTTGTAATTGTCGGTTGGGTCTGATGTCGCAGGCCAGTTCCAACAGCGTCATTGGCTGGAAATATAGTTTCTTCATCTTCCCCCTGCCCGAACTACTCAACGCTACGGAGAACGACACCCTTCCCTCCTCTTTGGTGAACGTGTCGACGATGATTTTGTGGTCGCCATACTTGATGGTGCGCAGCACTATCGCTTCTGTTTTTGTATTCATGAGGGCGAAATTACGAAAAAGACGGGAATAAAAAGCATTTTTATAGAAGAAAATTTTGTGGAATAAAAATTAAGCAGTAATTTTGCAGCCGCTAAAAGGCGCATGGTCCCTTCGTCTATCGGTTAGGACGAGAGATTTTCATTCTCTAAAGAGGAGTTCGACTCTCCTAGGGACTACCAGTTTAAGTCCGCCATCTGTGCAGCGATGCACAGCCGGAATACCGGAAGGGTGGCGGAGGTCTCCGGGGTGACCCGGGTCAAGGCCGCTCAGGGCAGTCGTTACGACGCAAGACCCATAAGCTTTAATCAACAGTATCAATTAAAAAAAACAATTCAAAACAATGGCAAATCACAAGTCATCTCTCAAGAGAATTCGTCAGGACAAGGCAAAGGCCCTGCACAATCGTTATTACGCAAAGACCATGCGCAACGCTGTACGCAAGTTGCGTGCCATGACTGACAAGGATGAGGCTTTCAAGCTCTATCCCAGCGTGCAGAAGATGCTGGACAAGCTGGCAAAGAACAACATCATCCATAAGAACAAGGCTGCGAACTTGAAGTCAAGCCTTGCTCAGCACATCAACAAACTCGGATAAGACATCCAATACTGAACAGACAAGAGCCACATTCCAAGAAAAAGGATGTGGCTCTTGGCATTTTTATGCCTAAAACATTCCGATAAGTCGCAGATTTTTCGTATCTTTGCAGCCTGTTAAGCAATAAACAAAATGGCAGAAGACATCAAGACTGAAAACAACTATTCCGCGAGTAACATCCAAGTGCTCGAAGGACTTGAAGCCGTACGCAAACGTCCGGCCATGTATATCGGTGACATTAGCGAGAAGGGACTGCACCATCTGGTGAACGAGACCGTGGACAACTCCATCGATGAAGCGATGGCTGGCTACTGCACCCACATTGAAGTGACCATCAACGAAGACGAGTCGATTACGGTGCAGGACAATGGCCGTGGTATTCCTGTGGACGAACACCAGAAGATGCACAAGTCGGCTCTTGAAGTGGTAATGACCGTGCTCCACGCCGGTGGTAAGTTCGACAAGGGCAGCTATAAGGTCAGCGGCGGTCTGCACGGTGTGGGTGTGAGCTGTGTCAATGCACTCTCCACGCACATGATGTCGCAGGTGTTCCGCAACGGCCACATCTACCAGCAGGAATACGAGAAGGGCAAGCCCCTCTACGATGTGAAGATTGTCGGCGACACCGACAAGACCGGTACACGCCAGCAGTTCTGGCCCGACCCCACCATCTTCACCACCACCATCTATAAGTACGACATCATTGCCAAGCGTATGCGCGAACTGGCCTATCTCAATGCCGGCATTACCATCACGCTGCGCGATATGCGTCCCGACGAAGAGGGCAAGACCAAGGAAGAGGTGTTCCACGCCAAAGACGGACTGAAGGAGTTCGTGCGCTACGTGGATCGCCACCGCACGCATCTCTTCGACGATGTCATTTACTTGAAGACCGAGAAGCAGGGCGTACCCATTGAGGTGGCCGTGATGTACAACACGGACTATTCGGAGAACATCCACTCCTACGTCAACAATATCAACACCATCGAAGGCGGCACCCATCTGACGGGTTTCCGTATGGCACTGACGCGCACGCTGAAGGCTTATGCTGATGCCGACCCACAGATTTCCAAGCAGATAGAGAAGGCGAAGATAGAAATTGCGGGTGAGGACTTCCGCGAGGGACTTACCGCCGTCATCTCTATCAAGGTGGCCGAGCCGCAGTTTGAGGGACAGACCAAGACCAAGCTCGGCAACTCCGAGGTGGCTGGTGCCGTACAGCAGGCTGTGGGTGAGGCTCTGAGCAACTATCTGGAGGAGCATCCGAAGGAGGCCAAACTCATCTGCGACAAAGTGGTGCTGGCCGCCACCGCACGCATTGCGGCGCGCAAGGCGCGCGAAAGCGTGCAGCGCAAGAACCCCATGACGGGTGGCGGACTGCCCGGCAAGCTCGCCGACTGCTCCAACAAAGACCCGAAGGCGTGCGAGATATTCCTGGTCGAGGGAGACTCTGCCGGTGGTTCTGCCAAGCAGGGGCGCGACCGCCATTTCCAGGCCATCCTGCCGTTGCGCGGTAAGATTCTCAACGTGGAGAAGGTGCAGTGGCACAGGGTGTTTGAGGCTGAGTCCGTGATGAACATCATCCAGAGCATCGGTGTTCGCTTCGGTGTGGACGGCGAGGGCGACCGCGAGGCTAATATCGACAAGTTGCGCTACGACAAGATTATCATCATGACCGATGCTGATGTCGATGGTTCGCACATCGACACCCTTATTATGACCCTCTTCTACCGCTTTATGCCGCAGGTCATCCAGGGTGGTCACCTCTACATCGCCACGCCGCCTCTGTACAAATGTACCTACAAGAAGATTTCGGAATACTGCTACACCGAGCAGCAGCGTCAGGCCTTCATCGACAAGTACGTGGACGGGCGCGATGAGGACAAGAGCCTGCACACGCAACGCTACAAAGGTCTTGGTGAGATGAACGCCGAACAGCTTTGGGACACGACCATGAACCCGGCCAACCGTCTACTGAAACAGGTGACGATTGAGAATGCTGCCGAGGCCGACGAGATTTTCTCCATGCTGATGGGCGACGACGTAGAGCCGCGCCGCGAATTCATCGAGAAGAACGCCACCTACGCCAACATTGACGCGTAACCGCTACGCCTTTCCTTCATCCAGCAACTGTGCCGCCACGGCGCACAGTTCGCTGTACCATGCGCTGCCGAAGCGGCGTGTCAGCGGTTCTTTGAGGAAGCGGAACACGGGCAATTGCAGCTCGCGCCCTTTCTTGACGGCATCCTTGCAGACGCTCCAGCGGTTGTAGTTCAGTCCGATGAGTCCTCCCGAGAAGCGTTTCTCGCGGATGGGATAGAGCGCACAGCTGATGGGTTTGCAGAAGCCAGCCTTGCCGTTGCGATAGGCGCGTTCCAAGGCACAGAGACAGCACCCTTTTTCGTAACACGTGAAGACACAGTCCTTTCCGCCCACGATACTCGTCACGAGGTCGCCGTCGCTGTCGCAGTAGGCCACGCCCTGCCGGTCTATCACGGCCTGCGCGGAGGCCGAAAGGTCTCCCCACACCACATCGAGGTTGTCCTCAATCGCCATCACCTCGTCTTCCGTGACCGGTGCTCCAGCATCGCCCTCCACGCAGCAGATGCCCTTGCAGGCATCCAGGTCGCAGCAGAAACACTCCGTCAAGATGTCTGACGACACCAAGACGCCGTCAATGTCTATAATAGGTGGAATCCGCATTGTTGTATCCATTCTACTGTCCTACTGTACTTTATTACCATTCTATGGGTTGCTGACCGTGTGCCGTAAGGTAGGCATTGCAGCGCGAGAACTGGTGCTGGCCGAACCATCCGCCACGGTTGGCACTGAGGGGCGAGGGGTGTACCGACTCCACGACGAGGTTTCTTTGGCGGTCTATCATACTGGCCTTGCTGCGCGCAAAGTTCCCCCAGAGCATGTAGACCAGTCCCTCGCGGCCGGAGGCCAGGGCGCGGATGGCCGCGTCGGTGAACTGTTGCCAGCCGTAGGCGGCGTGGCTGTTGGCCTGGTGGGCGCGCACCGTGAGGGTGGCGTTGAGCAGCAACACGCCCTGTCGCGCCCATCGTGTCAGGTCGCCGGAGAAGGGGACGCTGGCTCCCACATCGTCGTGAATCTCCTTGAAGATGTTCTGCAGCGATGGCGGAAAGCCCACCCCGTCTGGTACGGAGAAGCTCAGCCCGTGGGCCTGTCCCGGCTCATGGTAGGGGTCTTGTCCGAGGATGACCACCTTCACACGGTCGAAGGGACACAGGTTGAAGGCATTGAAGATCAGCCGTCCCGGCGGATAGCACGGGTGCTGGCTGTATTCCGTGCGCACGGTTTGCGTGAGCTGCTGGAAATAGGGCTTGTCAAATTCCGTTTTCAGCCGTTCTGCCCACGAGGGTTCTATCGCTACATTCATGCTGTTGTTTGTATGATTTTTCGTTTCTGTCCGCGAAGTTACACAAAAAATCCCACAACCTTGTTTCTTGCTCCTTTTTTTTTCTCTCTGCCGAGCGAGTTTTTCCGCTCTGCCGAGCGAGAAAATTTCGCGCGGCGGTCATTTTGGTCAAAATGTCATTTTCATTTTCGATTTCTGTAAAACTCTCTCGCGTACCTTATATATAAATATATATTAATAAAGAGTATTCCTATATTGCATTTTTCATTTTGAAAATGACATTTTGACCAAAATGACCAAAATGACCCAATGACCGCCCGAACAATAGGCCGCAACGCCGAAAACTGCAAGAAAAGCGACTAACCCTTGGCGTTGTCGGGAAAAAGCAGTATCTTTGCAGAAACAAACGATGGGGTGATTAACACTATGCAAACAAGAAGTCATTTGTCAGTACTGGTTCACGACCTTGCCAAGAAATATGGTGAGCGCGAGGCGCTCGTCTATCAGGATTTTGGCGGCGGAGCGTGGAAGTCATTGTCGTGGAACACGTTCTCGGACACCGTCAAGAGGGTCAGCAATGCGCTGCTCAATATCGGTGTGAAGGAACAGGAAAACATCGGTATATTCTCGCAGAACGCCGTGCAATACCTCTTCTGCGACTTCGGTGCATGGGGCATCCGTGCCGTCACCGTCCCCTTCTATGCCACCAGCAGCGAACAACAGATACAGTTCATGGTCAACGATGCTCGGGTGCGCTTCCTCTTCGTGGGCGAACAGGAACAGTACGACCGCGCGCGCCGCATCGTGCCGCTCTGCCCCACACTGGAACGCATCATCGTGTTTGACCCGGCGGTTCACCTCTCGCAGCACGACCCCAGTGCCGTCTATTTCGATGAGTTTCTGAAGCTCGGTGACACGCTGCCGCGTCAGACCGAGGTGGAACAGCGGCAGCGCGAGGCCACCGGTGAGGACATCGCCAACATCCTCTATACCAGTGGCACTACGGGCGACTCGAAGGGTGTTATCCTGACCCACGGACAGTTCCTCTCGGCCATCATCGCCAACGACCAGTGTGTCGAGGTGGGCGAACACGACCGCGTGATGAACTTCCTGCCCTACACCCATATCTTCGAACGAGGGTGGGCGTTGCTCTCCCTCTCGGAGGGTGCCACGCTGATAGTGAACACCCATCCGCAAGACGTGCAGCAGGCCATGCGCCAGACACACCCCACCTGTATGTCGAGTGTGCCGCGCTTCTGGGAAAAGGTGTATCAAGGGGTGATGGAGAAGATAGAACACGCTGGCAGCGCGAAGCGCAAACTGTTCCGCCACGCATTGGCCGTTGGCCGTAAGCACAACATCGAGTACCTCAGCCTCGGCAAGAAACCGCCCCTGACGCTCCACCTCGAATACGAACTGCTCAACCGCACGGTGTTCTCCTTGGTGCGCAAGGAGCTGGGACTGGAAAACGCGCATTTCTTCCCCACCGCTGGTGCTGCCGTCAGCGAGCATGTTGAAGAATTTGTCCATTCCATCGGCATTAACATGATAGTGGGCTACGGACTCACTGAGTCGCTGGCCACCGTCAGCTGCGACCGCCTTGGCAAGCCCTATACCGTGGGCAGCGTGGGACGTCCCATCCCAGGCCTCAGCATACGCATCAGCGATGAGGGGGAAATCCTGCTCAAAGGCCCGACCATCACAAAGGGCTACTACAACCGCGACGACCTGACGCAGCAGGCCTTTACCGACGACGGCTATTTCCGCACTGGCGATGCGGGCTACCTGAAAGACGGGGAGCTCTTCTTGAAAGAGCGCATCAAAGACCTCTTCAAGACTTCCAATGGCAAGTACATCGCGCCACAGATGATAGAGTCGAAGCTCCTCGTGGATAAGTATATTGACCAGATTGCTGTCATTGCCGACCAACGGAAATTCGTCTCGGCACTCATCGTTCCCGTCTATGGAATGCTTGAGGAGTACGCCCGCGACCGCCGCATTGCCTTCGACAGCCGCGAACAGCTCTGCGCCGACCCACAGGTCAACGCCATGATGAAGGAGCGCATCGACACCCTGCAGCAGCAGCTGGCCCACTACGAACAGGTGAAACGCTTCACCCTGCTGCCCCATCATCTCTCGATGGAACGGGGCGAATTGACCAATACGCTGAAGATTCGGCGCGGCGTGCTCAACGAGAACTACAAGATACAGATAGACAAGATGTACGAAGACTGACCGTCATTCACCATCGACAACAGACATCATGATTACACAAGACCAACTGAAAGACGTCCTTGAACGGACAGACAAACTGCGTCACTACCTGAAGATTGACGAGAAGAAAATAGAATTTGAGGAAGAAGACCTGCGCACGCAGGCTCCCGATTTCTGGGAAGACCAGAAACGCGCCGAGGCACAGATGAAGAAGGTGAAGGCCATCAAGAAATGGATTGACGGCTACAACGGCGTGAAGGCGGCAGCCGACGAACTGCAGCTGGCCTTCGATTTCTATAAAGAGGAGATGGTGAGCGAAGAGGAGGTTGACACGGACTACCAGCATGCCATCGCTCTCATCGAGGAACTGGAACTGCGGAACATGCTCCGGCAGAAGGAAGACCCGATGGAGTGCGTAATGAAAATCAACTCTGGAGCCGGCGGCACCGAGAGCCAGGACTGGGCCTCGATGCTCATGCGTATGTACCAACGCTGGGCGGAGGCACACGGCTATAAGGTCAGCATCTCCAACCTGCAGGACGGCGACGAGGCGGGCATCAAGAGTGTCACGATGCAGATAGAGGGCGGAGAATATGCCTACGGATACCTCAAGAGTGAAAACGGCGTACACCGTCTGGTGCGCGTCTCGCCCTTCAACGCGCAGGGCAAGCGTATGACTTCGTTTGCTTCTGTCTTCGTCAGCCCACTGGTCGATGATACGATTGAGGTCTACGTAGACCCCGCCAAACTCTCTTGGGACACGTTCCGCTCCAGCGGAGCCGGCGGACAGAACGTCAACAAGGTGGAGTCGGGTGTGCGCCTGCGCTACTGGTACACAGACCCCGACACGGGCGAGGAGGAGGAAATCCTCATCGAGAACACCGAGACGCGCGACCAGCCCAAGAACAAGGAACGGGCTATGGCCTTGCTCCGCTCACAGCTCTACGACCGCGCCATGAAGAAACGTCTTGAAGCCCAGGCCAAGATAGAGGCGGGCAAGAAAAAGATAGAGTGGGGTAGTCAGATACGCAGCTACGTGTTCGACGACCGCCGCGTGAAGGACCACCGCACCAACTACCAGACCTCGGACGTGGACGGCGTGATGGACGGCAAAATCGACGGTTTCATCAAGGCTTACCTCATGGAGTTCCCCACTGCCGATGAGGAATGACACCAGGCCGGACGGAAAGAAGAATTATCAACACACTAAAACAAAAATATTATGAGCAGACAACACAAGGCCAAGCGCGAGGCGTGGGCCAAGAAACAGGAAAAACAGGGTTCAAAGCTGATTTGGTGGATTATCGGTGGCCTCATCGGCCTCGGTTTCCTCTACATGCTGTGGTCTATGGTCATCCTCTCCTAAGCACGATGGCTACCGAGACAGAGCGCAAGTTCCTTGTACGGGACGACTCCTACAAGGAACTTGCCTTTTCCCACAGTCGCATCCGACAGGGCTACATCTGCCGCGAGAGTGGACGGACGGTCAGGGTGCGCACACGTGACGACCGAGCCTACCTCACCATCAAAGGGCCGCGCCAGGCCGATGGCCTGTCGCACTATGAGTTTGAGAAAGAGATTGCCATAGACGAAGCCTGCGAGTTGATGAAGCTCTGCCTGCCGGGTATGGTGGACAAGACGCGCTGGCTGGTGCGCCACGCTGACCATGTGTTTGAGGTAGACGAGTTCTACGGCGACAACCAAGGACTGGTTATGGCCGAGGTGGAACTGGCACGCGCCGATGAACCCGTGGAACTACCCGATTTCATCGGGGAAGAGGTTACCGCCGACCGCCGCTACTACAACAGTCGGCTTAGCGAGCACCCCTTCTGCCAGTGGGGCAACCGCGCGTAACTTCGTCCCTATTTATTGCCGGTTTCATCGGTTTCCAGACCTTATTTCCGCCGGAAGAACACGTAGCGGAAAAGCAAGCCGAGGCCGACGGCCAGCGTGATTCCCACGGAATTGGCCAGCAGGTCAAGCCAGTCGCCACTGCGCCGTCCGCCCGTGCAGTAGGCCTGCAGCAGTTCGATGACTCCACTCATGACGACGGGCAACAGCCACGCCCACAGAAACAGTTTTCGGACGTTCAGCTGCGCGTGGCTCCGGAGATATTCCACCCAAGCAATGGTCCACGTGCCTCCGTACATGGCGATGTGTACCCACTTGTCAATGAAGGGCACTTCCTCCAACTCGTTGTGGGGAGGTGTGAAGAACGACAGATACCAAATGGCGGCGATGCAGACCAGTGTCAACGGGTATCTCCTTACGATTTGTGCGATAATTTTCATATTATTCTAACTGTTTTGATGCAAAAGTAGGATTTTTTTTATAATTTTGCAAGCAAAACGAACATTTTATGTCTGAAAGAGTAGGATTTGGAAGTAAACTCGGCGTGATTCTCGCCACGGCAGGGTCGGCAGTCGGACTGGGCAACGTGTGGCGTTTCCCCTATCTGACGGGAGAGAATGGCGGTGCCGCATTCATCATCATCTATTTGGCCTGCGTGCTGCTGTTGGGACTGCCCTGTATGGTCAGCGAGTTCATCGTAGGACGCCACGGACAGTCGAACACGGCGCGCGCCTACCATAAACTGGCGAGCGGCAGTGCCTGGAAACTCATCGGATACATGGGGGTGCTCACCGGATTCCTCATCACGGGCTACTACGCCGTAGTCACGGGCTGGTGCGTGCAATACATCTGGGCTTCGCTCATCGGACAGCTGCAGGGCACACCCGACTATTTCAAGACCTATTTCGCCGAGCTGTCCGCAGATCCTGTGCGCCCCGTACTCTGGACCTTCTTGATGCTGGGCGTGACCTACCTTATTATCGAACATGGTGTGCGCGATGGCATTGAGAAAGCCTCGAAGATGATGATGCCCACGCTCTTCGTCCTGCTCATTGTCATCGTGGTGGCTTCCTGTATGTTGCCCGGAGCCGGTAAGGGCATTGAGTTCCTGTTCAAGCCCGACCTGTCGAAGATTACCGGCGACGTGTTTCTCAGCGCATTAGGGCAGTGCTTCTTCTCGCTGAGCATCGCCATGGGCTGTCTCTGCACCTACGCCAGCTATTTCTCGAAACACACCAATCTGATTACCTCGGCCGTGCAGATTGCCGGTATCGATACCCTTGTGGCCATCCTGGCCGGACTGATGATCTTCCCTGCCGCATTCTCCGTGGGCGTGAGCCCCGACAGCGGCCCTTCGCTCATCTTCATCACCCTGCCCAACGTCTTCGCGCAGGCGTTCTCCAGTATGCCCGTTGTAGGCTACTTTGTGGCACTGCTCTTCTTCCTGCTGCTGACACTGGCCGGACTCACCTCGCTCATCTCGCTGCACGAGGTCAGCACCGCCTTCTTCCAGGAGGAGTTCACGCTGACGCGTAAGAAGGCCGCCCTCCTCGTGACGCTCTCCACGGCCGTCATCGGTGCCTGCTGCTCGCTGTCGCTGGGTGCGGTGGATGGTCTGGTAGTCGGTGGAAAGTCCCTGTTCGACTGGTTCGACTTCATCACTGGACAGATCTTCCTGCCCATTGTAGGTTTCCTCACCTGCGTGTTCATCGGCTGGTTCGTACCGCACAAAGTTGTGCGCGAGGAGTTCACCAACCACGGCACACTGCGCAGCAGATGCTACATCCGCCTCTTCCACTGCTACATCTTCCTCATCAAATACGTCTGTCCGCTGGCCATCCTCCTCATCTTCCTCCACCAGCTGGAACTGTTGTGAGTCCAACGTATAATACCCCCGATTTTTCGGACCAGAGCACAAGTCAAACAAAAAAATAGTAACTTTGTACTTGTGTTCCATGAGAGCATAATGCCATCATGGAGACGGCAACGCCTGATACAAGGCTATCTGTGCCGCCACCTTATTATAGATGTTCTGCAACTGCGACATCTGGGCGGAGAGGAGATTCTCCTGTGCCGTCAGCACTTCGAGATAGTTGCTGCTGCCGTTCTGCTGGAGCAGGTGGGTGGATTTCACCGTGCGCTCCAACGCCTTCACTTGATTCTCCAAGAGCGATGACTTGTCGGCGTAGGTCTGTGCCTGGG
>CAVFBU010000025.1:0-27035 GCA_963620725.1 Vescimonas coprocola | reverse complement strand
GGTTGGGTTGGGCGCAACCATCAGGTCGGTAGCCTTCAGTTCCGTATCACAGTGGACGTTCAACTCGTCAGTTCCATGAGGATAATACGTGTCAAGTTCGTCAGTCCACTTCGATACGAATGCCCCAGGAGCGTCTTTCGTAGCGTTGAAGGGATAGGTCTGGAACGGCTGTCCGTTCTTCAGATAGTCGTCGTTGGTTGTCCAGTTGTTGTAGATGTCAAAGACCACCTTGCCGCTACCGTCTCCGCCTTGAATCTTCTGCAGATACCAACCGCTGGAACCCATATTGCGGTTCACGTCGTTTGCGTTCTTGGTGTTAATCCAGATGTTGCTGTACACCTTGAATGTAGAACCTCCGGGAACATATCTTGTTGACAACCACGCGGAATTGCTCGGAGTCAGGAAGTTCACAAACGTGTTGTGGTGGATGTTGAAGTTCCAGCGTACCGACTCGTCCCAATTCAAGTTACGTCCACTATCGGTGATGAGTGCCCCCTTAGGACTGTTGTAGAACACGTTGCCGCTGATTTCCACATCTTTGAGGATATTGGATTTCGGCTTTCCGTTGTGGTCGGCGTGGAAATGGTTGTAGCCGCCTCCATTGTTCTGATACCAGCCGCAGTTGTAAACTTGACAGTCAACCATCTTCAGGTGCTGGATGTAGAAATCGTTGGAACCCTGGATGCGGAAGAAACCGCGGACAAGTCCCTGGAACGTACAATTGTTCATTTCAAACAGGGTGATGTTGATACCCATACCATTGGAGTACATATTCACGAAATAGTTACCCAATGCTCCTGCAGTACCTTCTGTCTTGTGACCGAAGTTGGTGGCCAAAGGCACATCGAAGTCCAAATCCACAAAGCGGATGGAGTCGATGTCGAGGGTAATCGTACTGTTCTCACCGGCATTTGGCTGACGACCCATCATAAAGTTGCACGACTGCACGTTAGCACCCTGCTTCATCATACCGCTTAGGTAAACCGTGGCGCGTTTGCCCTGTGCCACATCGTCGGGATTGGTGCGGAAGGTCACACCCTTATAGAGGTCGGGGTTGCTGGTGAAGTGGTAAGCCTTGCCGCCTTCCAAGTAGAACACCTGGTTTTCGGCCACGGTCACGTCGCTGTTGTAGTTTTTCAGGATGTTGTCGAGCTTCATGGAGTTGTAGGCGGAAATGTCTACATACGTCTCGTTGGATGTCCCCTTTCCGATAGTATCAACTTGGGTTACCACGTGCTTGATGAGGATGGGTGCGCCCGGCGTACCCTTGGTCATCTTCATCACGGAGTTGTAGCAAGCGTCTACGGGCACGTCAATGTCTTTGTCCCACACATCGATGTTGTAGACAGAGTTTTCTGACAGGCCGTCGACGGTAATCTCGGCCACATTGTCCACCCATGCCGACTCGGGAATGTCGTAGTGCAGATAGGTCGGGTTGGTGGTGGCGTTGGGGGTCGACATAGACGCGGTGAATGTCAGGTAGTCAATCTTCAGGATGTTCTGGTCGGCATCCACGAAGTTGAAGTGGTCACGGAAGGTTTTCTTCTCGTCATCCGTGTACTTGCTGATGTTGCGATCCAAACGAACCACCATAGAGGTCTTCGTGATGTTGGAGGTCTGGATGACAAAAGGCACATCATAGCGAACACCAGTTGTCAATCCTTTGTAGTCTGCCCACTCTGTACCGCCACCATAGCCGTACCAGTCGGAGTTCTTCGGGTCGGTCTTCCAGCTGTCGTCGTTGGGGTCGTAGGAATGGAGGGCACGGATGGCAAAGCGGTAGTCGGTCGAGTAGTTTAGGTGTTTGATGACCAGGTCAAACTGCTTTGGATCGGTCACCACGGTGTGGCCGGCAAGCGACTTGCCGCCAACACCAGCCTCGGTCTCTTCCCAAGCCAGCTGACCATTTGCCACATAGTTTTGAATGGCCCATTTGATTTCATAGCCCACGGCATCATCTACGGTGTACCAATAGAGGTGGGCGGTGTTCAAATCGGTGATGGTACAGTTGTAGGGGTCAGCATCGCCCTTACCCGTGTTGTTGTCTGTACGGAAGGCCGGACGGAACAGCTTGTCGCGGTTGGCCGCTTCGCTGATGTCGTTGTCCTGACAGGATTCGACGGACAGCACGGCCATCAGCATCATGGAATATAGAAATAATTTTTTCATTGTCATGGTCTTTCTTGTTTTTTGATAAGAAATTAGACTTAGAATCCGTAGTAGTTTTGGTAGCGTCCGTTTGAACGGGCGATGGCCTCCTGCGGATAGGGGAGCAGATAGCGCACAACGGGAAGCCTGTTGATGTTGCTTTCCGCATTGTCGGTGGTGATGTTGAAATTGGTTGTCGCACCATTGTTGTCCACCACGTGGAAAATGCCGTACTCGTCGCAGCGGATGAAACCGAAGAGTGAATAAAGAGCTTCATTCTTGACCACACCACTGCCCGTGTCAAACCATTCCATAACGTTTTCCGACCAGCTGATGCTGCTGCTTGCGTTAGACAGACCAGAAATGGTCTTTTCTGCCACTGCGGTATAAGGCAGTCCGTTGTTTTCTATATATTTGTCGGGAGTGAAATTCTTTACCGTTATGTCACCTGCACTATAGGGGTTGGCTATATAGGGCATATAGAGCGTCCGGTTGGGGAAGTTGGCATCTTCGTAGTTCTGTACGAAGAAATAGTACACGTAGTCCATGGCGGTGATGTCATCGTAATTGATGCCGTTGTGTCCGTCAATCATGGGCAAGTATTCTGTGATTCCACCCTGTGCGGAGGCAATGCCGAAATAAGACAGGAAGGTGTAGAACAGCTCCTCGGCGTACAGATTGTTGCGCACGAGGTCTTTCCAGCGCATATTCTCACCGGCAAACTCGAACTTGCGCTCATCGAGAATGGCTTTAAGGAAGTCCTCCTTCGTGCCGGTCTGCTCGGCGGTCAGCGCGTAGTCTACACCATTGAAAGCGCGTTTGCGCACTTGGTTCACTGCCTCAATGGCCTCCGTGGTAGGACCATTCAGCTCGTTGTCAGCCTCGGCAAACATCAGCAGCACGTCCGCATAGCGGATATAGGCGAAGTTGATGCCGGTGTTACCAGAGGTAGACTTTCCAAGACCCGTGTTGTTCCACAGCTTCGACCACTTGTTGTTGTAGAGCGTGTAGTCTTTGAGTACCAGCGAGGGAACGCCCTGCTGACTATAACCCCACGTTCCGTTGACGAAGTCGCGGCGGGTATCGCCTTCCTTGAACATGTGGCGGTAGAAACGCGTGACGCGTACGCTGCCACTGGTGGAACCCCATGCCGAGTGGGAATAGTCGGTGTCGCTGGTGGCATCAACAGTACTCTTTGGTCCCTGTACATAGCCCCAGTCGCCGGAGTAGTCTTTGCCGAAAGGAATCTCGAAGATGGGGTCGTCGCCCTTGTTTACGACGTAGTTGCACTCGTCAACGAACACGTCGCGGTAGCTCATGTTCAGGGCGTGACCGCCGGCATCAATGACCTTCTTGGCATAGTCGCGAGCAATCTGGTAGTACTCCTTGTAGTTGGAGGGACGGCTCATCTTGTAGCCGGTCGTGTTGCCCTCATCGTGGTTGAGCGAGTAGCCACCGGCCTGCAGGGCCAAGCGGGCAATCATGGCGTAGGCTGCTTCCTTCGAGATGCGCTCGGGGGCATCGAGGGTGGCTTCCTGGTCTGACTTCATCCATTCGGCAGCGTGGCGCAGGTCGGCAATCAGCGAGTCGCTGACGGTCTGACGGTTGGTCACCTCGGGGAAGAGGTCGTCGGTCTCGTAGGTGGCCTTGAAGGTGAAGGGAATGTCGCCCCAGTAGGCGAGCAGCTCGTGGTAGAACATGGCGCGGATGACCTTGGCTTCACCCATCATCTGGGTCAGGTTGGTCACGTCGGGCACTTCCTCGGTGACAACGCCGCCGCCGGTATTGCCTTCATCAATCACGCTCTTCATGCTCTCGGCGTACAGCGGACTCTTCTTCAGGTTGTAGATGAATTCGTTGGCCGTCTCCACACCGGAATAGAGGCTGTTCCACAGCGTCTTGATGTTGCTGGCATCGGAACGGGTGTCGAAGCGCGCGGGAGCATTGCCCGATGCCGTCTCGTTGCTGTTGGTGGCAAAGTCCACGTCACTGTTCAACTGGAACGTGTTGTACAGATTCTTTCCGAAGGTGTTGCCGGACAGCAGTTCGGCGTAGACACCATTCAGTGCCGTGGAAATCTCGCCTTCACTGTTGTAGACGAAATCCGTGTCAACAGCTTTCGAATTCGGATCTACATCAAGGAAGTCGTCGCACGCCGTCAGCGACAGCAGTGCCATTCCACTGATAAATATCTTGTTGAATTTCATATTTTCAGATTTCTTTAGTTATGCGGTTAGAATGTTACGTTGACACCGAAGGAGAAGGTGCGCGAACGCGGATAGCGGTTGTAGTCCATAGAAGGAGTCAAGCCAGACTGGATGTCAATCTCAGGATCGTAACCAGAGTAGTTGGTCAGGATGAAGAGGTTGGAGGCCGACACATAGGCGCGGACTTTCTCAATGCCGATCTTCTTGGTAATCAGGTTCGGCAGGGTGTAGCCCACGGTCACGTCGGTGCAGCGGATGAACGAACCATCTTCCACGAAGTAGGAGAACAGCACGTTGTTCACCACGTCAGCCGGGTTCCAAAGCGAGGCGTTGGCATTCATAGCTCTGTACAGGCTCTGTGCTCCGTCAATATAGATGTTCTTGTAGAGTGATTCACCGGTGATGTTGTGGTCGCCGTAGTCTACAAAGCCTTCCGGAGCCGTGTAACGCCAACGCTTGTCAGCGAACTTGGAGTACACGTTGTAGAACTGATACTGACTACTGGTCGACGACGACAGGGCGTATGCCGTGGCGTTGTACAGGTCGAAGTCAAGCATATAGGTGAAGTTGGCCGTGAAGTCAAAGTTCTTCCACTGGCCGGAGATGCCGAAACCACCTTGCCATTTCGGGTTGGTGTTGCCGATGACGGTCATGTCGTTCTCGTCAATCTGTCCGTCGCCGTTGAGGTCCTTCAGCTTGATTTTGCCGGGCAGGGTGGAGTAGCCGGAGTTGGTGGAACTGAACACACCATTGCCGGTGTTGCCCTCGTAGCCGTCGGTCACCGTACCGCCGATGAGCAGGCCGTTGAGCGTGGCCTTGTTGTTCGGGGTGGCAATATAAGAGGATGCTTCGGGATAGTAGAATTCATCGAAATTATAGAGGCCGTCATAGACAAAGCCGTAGAACAGACCGAGCTCGCCGCCCACCTGCATGATGTAGTCGTTCTCCTTGGACGACTTCCACTTGCCGGCGGTGTTGTACAGCGGGGTGTTGCCATCGGAGGCGTTCAGCTCCTTGATGGTCATCTTGTTGTGGCCGAGGGTGAAGTTGCCGCTCAGCACGTAGTCCTTGCCGCGTAGGATGTCGCCGTTGACGGTGAGTTCCCAACCATTGTTGGCCACCTTACCGATGTTCTGCATCTGCGAGGTGTAGCCGGACACGCCAGGGATGGTCGAGCTGTAGAGCAGGTCACGCGTGGTGTTCCAGTAGATTTCCGGCGTGATGGTCAGCCGTCCGCTGAACAGCGAGATGTCCATGGCGAGGTTGCGGGTGATGGTGGTCTCCCACTTGATGTCCTTGTTGGGATACTTGGAGGGAATACCATAGTAGAGCTCGCCGCCCGTGGTGGCCTCACCGAAGGCGGGACCGCCCGTAGTGCCGGTGCTGTAGAGGAAGCGCCAGAGGTCGCTGTCGATGTTGTTGTTACCGGCCAGACCGAAGGCTGCGCGGAGCTTCAGTTGGTCAATCCATTTCACGTCCTTCAAGAAGTTCTCCTCGTTGATGACCCACGCACCAGAGATGGAGGGGAAGTAGCCCCACTGGTTGCCGGGAGCGAACTTGGTGGAACCGTCGGCGCGGAACGTACCGGCCAACAGGTACTTGTGCATGTAGTTGTAGGACACCTGTCCGAAGAACGAGGCCGTGCGGTTGGCCGTGGAGCGCAGGGTGTAGGTCTCCTCGGCATAGGGCTGTCCGAGGGCCATATTGTTCAGTGCGGTCTCCGCATCGATGTTGGTGTCGAAGAGGTGGGCACTCTGCTTGTTCTGTTTATACTGAGAGTGGTAGATTTCCTGACCGAGCAGGAACGACAGGTTGTGCTTGTCCTGCAGCGTGAGGTCGTAGGTGGCCGTGTTGGTCCAGGTGTACGACTCCGAGTTGGTCTTGGTGAGCATAGCCACCGGCTTCGACTGGTTGATGGAAGCCTTGGCCGTGCTGGTCTGCCAGCCGTAGAAACGCTGGATGTCGTTGAAGCCGAAGGTGTAGTTGCCTTCACTGCGCAGCACCAGTCCCTTGATGGGTGTCCACTTCAAGGCGAACTGGTTGGTGATGGTGTAGGAGTGTTTCTTCTGTGTGTTGGTCTGGATGTCGCTCACGGGGTTCGTCAGCAGGAAGTTGCTGGCGTCGGCCTCGCTCTCCATCTCTTCGTAGGAACCCCATTCGCGGAGACCTGCCGTGGGACGATAGCGGAGCACATCAATGAGACCGCCCGAACCGATATTGTCACCACCGGCTCCCTCGTCGCGACGATAGGAAATCTTCGGGTTGTAGGTGAACTCAAGGTTCTTGGTGACCTTGGTGTTGAGTTTGAAGTTGACGTTCGTGCGGCGTACGCCCGAACCGAGGATGATACCCTTGTCTTCCGACTGGGTCAGCGAGAGATTGAAGCGAGTTGTTTCGTTACCCCCCCCTATGGTTACATTACTGGAGTAGTTCACGGGGTGGTTGCCCAACACCTCGTTCTGCCAGTCGCGGGTGGCCTCGTTGCGGTAGAGGTAGTTGTCCTTCGGGTTGCCGAAGTTGCCGCGGAAGGCTTTGGCCCATGAGGAGCGAGTGCCGTTGACAGCGGCGCGGTCATACTGGTAGTCCACGAACTCGAAGGTGTTCATCAAGTCCATTGAGCGAGCCAGTGATGATACACTCAGACGGCCGTTGTACGACACCTGCACCTTGCCGGTCTTGGCCGACTTGGTGGTGACCACCACAACGCCGTTACCACCCTTCGCACCATAGATGGCAGTGAGGGAAGCGTCCTTCAGCACGTCGATGGAGGCGATATCCGTCGGCGGAATGTCGTTGATGTTGTCCACCTGGAAGCCATCGACGATGAACAGCGGGTTGTTGCTCTGTGTCACCGACGTAGCACCGCGCACGCGGATGTTGATGTCGGCACCAGGCTGACCGTCGACCGTCGTGATCTGTACACCGGCAATCTTACCCTGGAGGGCTTCGGCGGCTGACGACACCGGCACAACGGCCAGTTTCGCACCGCTCACCGAACCGACCGAACCGGTCAGGTCCTTACGGGCCTTGCTGGTGTAACCCACAACGACCACCTCGTCAAGAGCGGCATTGTCGTCCTGGAGCACGATTTTCAGGTTGCTACCTGCCGCAACTTCCTGCGTCACCATACCGATGTAGGAGATGACCAGTTTCTTCGAGGCCGGCACCTTGATGGTGAAGTTACCGTCGAAGTCCGTTACGGCTGCATTCTTGGGATTTCCCTTTTCCACTACGGTTGCACCAATGACGGGTTCGCCGTTGGAATCTGTGACGTTACCCTTGGCGACGGTCTGCGCGTGCAGGTTGCCGGCGGTCAAGAGCATACACAGAACAAGTACCGTGCGGAAAATACTCTTCATGTAAACAGACATAAAAAATAATTTTTGAGTTAGTAATGTATTGTAAATGATTTATTATTGGCTTGCGAATGGTTGCTTGGGCGATGAGGTCGTCAACTCCCAGGCGGTGCCAGAGGCTTGCTCCGGCCAGAGACTCCAAGACGCGGTTGCACCGCGCTGGAGTCTGGACTGGATGGGGGAATGGATAATGTTTTCTCCATAGATGTCATTGTCTGTATATGTAGTCAGTAGTTTGGTGTTGCAAAGATACGGAAATTTTTTCGATGCCACCAAACATTTTGCTAAAAATCTCACGTAAACGTTTACGTTACTACTGCATCCGGCGGAAGCCTTCCCAGCGCACGTTCCAGCGTCCGTCCTTGGGAAATCCGGGGTTGAGCGGCTCGCTGCAGCCGTCCCAGCCGCAGCACATCATCGCTACGGCGGTGAGCAGCGCACCATTGCCCGGCAGGTAGAGGCGCAGACGGTCGGCAGTCTGGAAGTTATGGCCGTTGGGCAGGTAGGTGTTCTTGCCCTTGTCGATGAGCAGAGCCTGCAGTGCCGTCTCCGGCTCACCTAAGCGTGCGGCGCACATGGCTATCATACCGTAGTCCCAGCCCCAGGTGGTGGCCCAGTTCCAGTGATCCATCACCCAGCGCAGCGTGTTTCGCATCTTCTCCGCGTCGTAGAGTCCAGCGTAGGGCAGTAGGCCGCAGGCACCGAGTACGGCAGGATGGTCACTGCGCGACTTCAGTGCGAACGTCTCGGCCGAGACCTGCTTGCGTCCGTACTGTTCGGGGGTGGCAAACGGGTCGAAGCCGTCGGTCTTGGCCTGACTGTCGAACGCGGTGAGGGGTACGCCGGACAGGTAGATGCTGTCGTTGGCCGCTAACGGAGCCATCCGGCTAATCACCTCGTCCCAGTCGGCGTGGCGGCTGAGTCCCTGCCGCTCGCGCCACTGCTGCGCCACCTGCAGCGCGTAACGCCAGTAAGCCTGCTCGAACGGGTGGTGGAAGGAGAAGTCCTTGGACATAGACTCCTGCATGGCCGTCTGACCGAACAGTTTGATGCTTCCCTTCTTCGGGGCGCAGGCGCGAGCGAAGTCGGCCATGAAGGCCGCGGTCTCCTCCACGTTTTGGGCGTATTCCTTCAGCGTCTGCTTCGAGGGCTTGGCGCGGTACATTTCCTCGGCCAGGTAGATGTAGTGGGGCTGCTGCCACGTCAGGAACGAACCCGTGTTCGATGGGGCTTCGCCCGCCCACGGGTCGGTCATCTTCATCCACCGGAGTCCCTGGAAGCCCTGTCGCCGGGCAATGTCCCGTGCCACGGGTGCAGCCACGTCATTGTACCAGTGCAGCATACGGGCGGTCGCTTCCGGGCGGTTCCAGAGACAGAAGTCCACCGCGTGCCACCACGTCATTTCCAGGTGAGGCCGTCCGAACCAACTGTTGTAGGTCAGCCCTGTTTCCTGCGGCGGCATATTACCAGCACAGTTGATGGCGGTGAGATACTGCGAGAGCACTACGCGGCGTTCCAGTTCCTTGGCCCTCGGGTCGGTACACGCCCCGAAGTCGGCGAAAGCCCCCTCTGCCCAGTGGCGGTGCCAGAACTTCTGGTTGCGCTTCACGTGGTCGGCGAAGTTTTCGGAGGCTGGGCGCGTCTGGGGCTGCAGACTGTATTCCGCCGAGAACGCCAGCACGTTGTCGGTGGTGGAGAGCGCGTACTGGTGGTTGCCCACAGACTGGAAAGTGGCCTCTCCGTCCCACCTTATATATATATAATAGGTGGTGGAGTCCAGTTGATGGCGGACGAGTGCCGAGTGGTTGTCCTGCCGGACGACGGACGACGCGTGGCGGTCGACCTTCGTCCAGTCGGCGGCGTGGTCAGCGTGTTTGCCCGTGGGGTAGGGCAGTCGCAGCGTTACCTTAGCCTGTCCGTTCTGGAGCAGTGGCGACTGGATGCGCGCCACCAACTGGTCGCGGTCGGGGCGGCAGAGCGTCAGCACGTCCACCGGCTGTCCGCTGGCGCGGAAGTGCGACTCCACCTGTGCGTCCCACAGGTGCAGCTGCTGGCGGATGTCCGTCAGTTGGCTGAGCGGAATGGCCTGTCCGAGGCTGTCCGTCAGTTGCAGCCCGACAGCACCGAGGTGGAGGCGGTGTGGGTTGACGCGGAAATAGTCCGTGGCCTGCTTGTTGCGCCCGGCCTGCTTGTATTCCACGGCGTAGACCTCCTGGTGGCCGTGGCCGAGGTCGAAGGCCTTCTCCGTTTCCGCCGGAGAGACTCCCTCCGTGTTGGGGAACGCGTGCCAACCCCAGTCCGACATCGTGGTGAGGGGAATGCCCTGCTCATAGTCTGCCGTGTAGCTCTGCAGTCCCGTCACGTCCACCGTGGCGGCGAAGTGGCCGTTGCCCACGGTCAGCGACGACAGCGCATCGGGAGCGGTGATGACCGGACTGTTGCGAAAAAGAACAGCCTCGCGATTGATCGAGGCTGTTGTATTGTCGGTGTTGTATCCAAGCATTTCCATTTCGAGCGAAGCCCAGATAAACGGCCCGACGCCCTTGGCGTCGTTGTCGCGGACGGGTTCGCTGAGGTAGTAGTCGAACGAGCCGTCGCGTCGCTTGTTCTCCTTGACCTTCGGCGCGGCCTTCAGCACCTTCGCACTGATACCCGGGCCGAGTCCGGCCACGGCGCAGCAGTGGGTCAGCGAGATGGTCTTGTCGGCATTGACACGGATGAAGTTGTTGATGATACCCTTGTAGGCTTTGATGCCTGCGTCGCGGTATTTCTCGCCGAGGTAGCCCTTGCGGTAGGCTTTCAGCAGGACGTAGGCGAACATGGAGGAGCAGGTGGCTTCGAGGTAGTTGCCCTCGCGTCCGGGAGCGTCCATGACCTGATACCAGACGCCCGTCTTCTTATCCTGCCAGCGGATGACCGCGTCAAGGTCCTTGCGCAGCAGTTCGATGACCTCACTGCGGCGGCTGTAGTTCTCGGGCAGTGCGTCGAGCAGTTCGATGAGTGCCATCGTGTACCAGCCCTGGGCGCGTCCCCAGCAGTGCTGTGAGAGTCCCGTCTCCTTGTCGGCCCAGAACATCTCGCGCGTCTCGTCCCAGGCGTGGCGGTTGAGTCCAGTCTTCGGGTCGAGGGTGCGCTGGTAGGTCACACTAATCTGGTGTACCGCGTCGTCGTAGATTTTCTGTGCCTCCTTGGGCTTCATCAGCTCGCGGGCGGTCAGCGTGTAGAACGGCAGTCCCATGAAGATGCCGTCGAGCCACACCTGGTAGCTGTAGATGGCCTTGTGCCAGTAGACCTTGTCCTCGATGGTGCGCGGCTGGTTCTTCAACTGCTTCATCATGAGCTGCATGGCCAAGAGGTTTTTCTTCTCAGGGTAGTGCTGGTACATCCGCGTGACGAAGTGGCCGGTGCGGATGTTGTCGAGGTTGTAGTCTTCCAGGCGGAAGCCCCGGATGTTGCCGTTGGCGGCAATCATCGTGTCGGTGTATTCGCGGCAGTAGGCGAGGATGTCGTCGCCGCCGTATTTCAGATAGGTGTCGAGCATAGCTTCCAGCTCGATGCCCATCACGTAGCTCCACTTGGGACGTTTGGAGAAGTCGAGCAGGTAGGACTGGGGCACGCGCTTCATCTCGGAGTAGGTGAGCCACTGGCTGTAGTTCTTGAAGGGCTTCTCCTGCAGGGTCAGCGAACCATTGAGGAAGAGGTTCTCGAAGCGCACGTCGCGCGTCTGTCCCTTGATGCTGTTGCCCTCGCGCACACCGTCGAAGCGGCAGTTCTTGACGTTGATGTCGTAGACGTTGCAGAGGCTGTCGAGTGCGATAATCAGCACACCATACTGCGACTGTCCGCAGGTGATGTTTTCGAGGTTGACGTTGCGCACGGTGGGATTGTAGCCCCGGCAGCAAATCTCGTTGTGCTCGTAGTCGAGGTTGATCTTCAGTACGCTCTCCTTGCACACGCCCACCTTAATATTACGCACGTTGATGTTCTCAACGATACCGCCGCGGCAGGTGTTGGTCTTGATGCGCACGACGCGGTCCAAGTTGGGCGAGTCCATCACGTTGTTCTCCGCATAGACGTTGCGGCAACCACCCGAAATCTCCGAGCCGATGACCACGCCGCCGTGGCCGTTCTTCATCTCGCAGTTGCGGATGATGATGTTCTCGCTGGGGCGGTTCCAGAGCCGTCCGTCGCGGTTGCGTCCGCTCTTGATGGCGATGCAGTCGTCGCCCGTGTTGAAGAAGCAGTTCTCGATGAGCACGCCGTCGCACGACTCCGGGTCGCAGCCGTCGCCGTTAGGGCCGTCGTTGGTAATCTTCATGCCGCGCACGGTGATGTTCTTCGACAGCAGAGGATGGATGACCCAGAAGGGCGAGCGCAGCAGGGTGAGGTTCTCCATCAGGATGTTCTCACACTGGTTGAAGTTGATGAGCTGTGGGCGCAGGCCGTCCTCCTTGGTGAAGACGCGCTCGTTCATGTCCACGCCGTCCTCGGCCTGCTTCAGCAGTCGGGCGCGCGAGCCACTGCGCTGGTTGGGCAGCAGGTCGGGTGCGCCGCCGAAGTGGGGCACGCCTGTCCACTTCCACCAGGTCTCGTTCGAGCCACCACCGTCGATGGTGCCTTCACCCGTCACCGCCACGTTCTGTTGCTTGTAGGCATAGATGCAGGGACTGACGTTGTGGCAGTCGAGACCCTCCCAGCGCGTGGGCACGATGGGGTAGAGGTCGGGTTCGAAGACGAACTGCAGCGTGGCATCCTTCTCCACCACGAGGTTGACGTTCGACAGGAGTGTGACGGCTCCCGTGAGGAACGTGCCAGCAGGTACGATGACGCGTCCGCCGCCATTCTTTGAGCAGACCTGGATGGCCTTGTTGATGGCCTTCTGGTTTTTGGCGGCCGTGTTGGTGGTCTTCGCCCCGTATCGGGTGATGACGAAGTCGCGGTCGGGGAATGTTGGAGCCTTGATGCGCTGTTCAATGCGCCGATACTCGCTCTCGTCCCAGGCTTTGGCCTGTGCCACGAGGGGCAGTATCGTGGCCGTGAACATAAGAAACAATAGTTTTTTCATTGGGTTTGTTTTGAGTGATTTAGTAGAATTGTGTGCAAAGTTACGCATTTTATTTGGAAATTCCCCAACGAATTGCTAATTTTGTGCGACATTTAACGAAAGAACCTTATGGAAACAGCAGAATTTCTGAACCGGAACGACCGCTTTGCCGCCGCTGCCGGTTGCCGCATCACGGAGATGGAAACAGGTCGCGCCGTGGCGGAAATGACCGTGACCGCCGAACACCTCAACGCCGGTGGCGTGTGTCAGGGCGGCGCACTCTTCACCCTGGCCGACCTGGCCTTGGCCGCTGTGATGAACAGTCGGGGACTGTTGACCTTCGGCATTGAGAACAACATCGTGTTCATGGCCTCGGCACGGGAGGGCGACCGCCTGCGCGCCGAAGCCCGTGAGGTGGCCGACCACCCGAAGATTCCCGCCGTTGAGGCGCGCATCACCAACCAAGAGGGGCAGCTGCTCTGCGTCGTGACCGGGTTGGCCTACCGCAAGAAGGTGCCCCTCGTCACGGAATAAACGCCAAAAAACGCGTCCGGGAGAAAAAAAGTGGCCCGAAAACTTGCAATTGTCGGACAGAAGTGCTATATTTGCCCCCGATAAGCCTATGTCGGCCATTTCGCCGGAATCTTATCGCAATATTTATAGTTTTGGGGGTTGGTAGCGTCCTGCGCCAACCCCCTTTTAAAATCCCGAAATCCTTACTCGCTCGGCAGAGAGAATTTTTTCTCTCGGCAGAGAAAAAAGACGGCCCATGCTTGATTATTCGGGAAATTATGCGTAAATTTGCAACGCATTAGAAAAAACATCCATCAAAACAAGTAAACAACAACATGGGAATATTTTCAAGTATATTCGGACGAAAGACCGATGACGGACAGCAGACGGGCGGTATGGAAGACTTCATGACCCTCATCCGCGTCTATTTCCAGGCCGTGATGGCCGCCGACCTCGGCATTACCAACTTAGCGGCACTGCCCGACCTGCGCGTGTTCAAGCAGACGCTCCACGTGCCCACACAGAACAACAAACTCGGACTGGGCGAGAAAGCGCGCTGCAAGAAGATGCTGAAGGAACTCTACGGCATGAACGACGACTTCACCAAGGAAATTGACCAAAGCATCCGCCGCCGCTGCAAACGCCCACAGGACGTGCAGGCCTATATGATTCAGTTCTCCGCCTTCTCGCAAGACCTGATGATGCTCACCGGCAACCTCATGAAGTTCAAGCTCCGCCTGCCGGGATTCTTCAAGAAGGCCCTCTACACCATGACCGAGAAGACCATCAACGACATCTTCCACAAAAACGACTACACCGACGCTGGCGTGCTGAAGTCCATCGTGGCCATCCGCCAGTACAACCAAAAGCTCGGCTTCTCGCAGCAGTGGGTCACCGACTTCGTCTTCCACGTGGTGATGCTCGCCAAGAAGGAGAAGCAGCCCGCACAGGACGATAAAAAATAAAAAAAGGTTAAAACAAGGGACTGGAGTGCCGCTTTCCGCTAAAAAAATGTTACCTTTGTGGAAATTTAGGGTGTGCCTCAACCGGCGAGCAAACAAAGAAAAGAAACGCAACGCAGCATGACGCCTAACGAGAAGACCATAGCCACGTTTGAAACCCGCATCAGGCAGATGATTCTCCGCTTTCAGGAATTGAAACAGGAGAACGCTGACCTCCGCGCCCGGATAGCCGAGGGCGAGCAACAGGTGGAAACGCTCAAGCAGCAGTTGGACCGCAAGCAGCATGACTACGACACCTTGAAGATGGCACGCATGATCAGCATCACCGACGGCGACCTGCAAGGCGCGAAGGACCGGCTGGCCAGGCTCATCAGGGAAGTCAACAAGTGCATTGGAATCCTGAGCGACGAAAACGAATAGGAAACCCACTCATGGCAGAAACAAACCGAGACAAGTTACATATCAAGCTGCACGTCTACGACGAGGAAATCGATGCGGTCATCGACCGCGCCGACGAGGTGTTCTACCGCAACGCAGCCAAGCTCATCAACGATCGCTACAACGCCTACGCCGCTGCCTACAAGGGGCGCAAGGGCGACCATACCATCGCGCTGATGACGCTCGTGGATATCGCACTGCTCTACCAGAAGGAACGCGAGAACAAGGACGCAGCACCCTTCCGGAATATTCTCGATAAGTTGACGGCCGAAGTGGAGGAAGCACTCAAAGACCAGTGACAGACAACAACGGGAATATTAACATCTTTACATACAACAAACTATGGACATATTAGTCATCGTCGCCATCGTAGCAGCCCTCCTCATCGGCGGACTGTGTGGCTTTATGATTTTCCGACACCTCATCAACGGAAAATATAAGGAAATGGTAGCGGCTGCCGAAAAGGAGGCCGAAGTAATCAAAGAGAAGAAACTCCTCGAAGTGAAGGAGAAATTCCTCAACAAAAAGGGTGAACTGGAGAAGGAGGTGCAGCAGCGCAACCAGCACATCCAGCAGAACGAGAACCGACTGAAGCAGCGCGAGATTTCGCTGAACCAGCGACAGGAGGAACTGGGACGTAGGAAAAACGAGCTGGACAACCAACAGAACCGCATCGACAACGAGAAGAAACTCCTGGCCATCAAGAACGAGGAACTGGAGAAGATGCAGCTGCAGGAACGCTCGAAGCTGGAGGAACTCTCGGGACTCAGTGCTGACGAGGCCAAGGCGCGCCTGGTGGAGTCGCTGAAGGACGAGGCACGCACGGACGCTGCCAGCTACATCAACGAAATCATGGACGAGGCCAAGCTCAACGCCAACGCGCAGGCCAAGAAAATCGTCATACAGACCATCCAGCGCGTGGCCACGGAGACCGCCGTGGAGAACGCCGTGTCGGTGTTCCACATCGACAACGACGAGGTGAAGGGACGCATCATCGGACGCGAGGGACGTAACATCCGGGCACTGGAGGCTGCCTGCGGCGTGGAAATCGTCGTGGACGACACCCCCGAGGCCATCGTCATCTCGGCCTTTGACCCCATCCGCCGCGAGACCTGCCGACTGGCACTCCACCAGCTCGTCAGCGACGGACGCATCCACCCCGCACGCATCGAGGAGGTGGTGACGAAGGTGAAGAAGCAGTTGGAGAACGAAATCATCGAGACGGGAAAGCGCACCGCCATCGACCTCGGCATCCACGGTCTGCACCCCGAACTCATCCGCATCATCGGAAAGATGAAATACCGCTCTTCCTATGGTCAGAACCTCCTGCAGCACGCCCGCGAGACGGCCAACCTCTGTGCCGTGATGGCTTCGGAGTTGGGACTAAACCCCAAGAAGGCCAAGCGCGCCGGACTGCTCCACGACATCGGAAAGGTGCCCGACGAGGAGAGCGAACTGCCGCACGCACTCTACGGCGCGAAGATTGCCGAGAAATATAAGGAGAAGCCCGACATCTGCAACGCCATCGGCGCACACCACGACGAGATGGAGATGCAGACACTGTTAGCTCCCATCGTGCAGATCTGCGATGCTATCAGCGGTGCGCGTCCCGGTGCCCGCCGCGAAATCGTGGAAGCCTACATCAAACGTCTCAACGACTTGGAGGCCATCGCCATGAGCTACCCCGGCGTGACCAAGACCTACGCCATCCAGGCCGGACGCGAGCTGCGCGTCATCGTGGGTGCGGACAAGATGGACGACAACGAGACGGAGGCACTCAGCGGTGAGATTGCCACCAAGATTCAGAACGAGATGACGTATCCCGGACAGGTGAAGATCACCGTCATCCGCGAGACGCGCTCGGTGGCTTACGCCAAGTAAACAAAAGAACCATAAAATCACGAGGAAACATGAAAGGAATCGTACTCGCGGGAGGAAGCGGCACACGCCTCTATCCCATCACCAAGGGAATATCCAAACAACTCATTCCCATCTTCGACAAGCCGATGATCTACTATCCCATATCGGTGCTGATGCTTGCCGGAATACGAGAGATTCTAATCATCTCCACACCATACGACCTGCCGGGATTCCGGCGGCTCTTAGGGACGGGCGAAGAACTCGGCGTACACTTTGAGTACGCCGAGCAGCCCTCGCCCGACGGACTGGCACAGGCGTTCATCATCGGTGAGGAGTTCATTGGCAACGACAGCGTGTGCCTCGTCCTCGGCGACAACATCTTCTACGGCAGTGGCTTCACGGGACTGCTCCAGCAAAGCGTGGAGCACGCCGAGCAGCAGGGACTGGCCACCGTGTTCGGCTACTACGTCAACGACCCGGAACGCTACGGCGTGGCGGAGTTCGACAGCGACGGCAACTGCCTGAGCATCGAGGAGAAACCCGCCAAGCCCAAGTCCAACTACGCCGTTGTAGGACTTTATTTCTATCCTAACAGTGTGGTGGAAATCGCCAAGCACATCAAACCCAGCAGTCGCGGCGAGTTGGAAATCACAACGGTCAACCAGGAATACCTGAGTCGCCAGACCCTCAAGGTGCAGACGCTCCAACGCGGCTTCGCCTGGCTTGACACCGGCACACACGACTCGCTCTCCGAAGCCTCCACCTTCATCGAGGTCATCGAGAAACGCCAGGGACTGAAGGTGGCCTGCCTGGAGGAAATCGCCTACAAGCGCGGCTGGATTTCCCGGGAGAAGCTCCGCGAAGTGGCGGCTCCCATGGTAAAAAATGATTACGGCCGCTACCTGCTCGAACTGGCGGAACGGTAACCCCAAATTGTTCCCTTAGGAGACATGTTTATTTTTCCTGGGAAAATGGATCGATTTTCCTAGGAAAAACGATCCATTTTCCCAGGAAAAATAATCGGTCCTCCGGACTCCCCAAAAACAGGCTATAAGCAGAGAAAAGCCCAACCATCGCGGCCGGGCTCTTCTGCAAACGAAATAAACTTACATCAAAATACTTACACGTATATACACGTATATACAAGCTATGGATATGAACAGCCACACGAAGCGGCTCTTCTGTACTTTCCACTTTTCTTCAGTTGTCGCGCGGTCGCCCTTACATCGAGAGCGTCGCACATTGTCTTCCATCGAGGCAGGTCTTCTGACTTTGTTCCCATTCCAAGCTCCTTCCCGCCATAAGGGCAGTGGATTGTTGTGCTTGGAATGTCTGAAGGGAACTCACAGCTGCGGGACAGTCGGAGATTTTCACTCACATTCCCTATTAAACGCTGTTACGCGTACCTTGACCGTGCAAAGGTAGTGCATTTTTTCTGTTTGGCCAAACAAAATGGCAAAAAAAACCGCAGATACACAGGATAGGTATCTGCGGCACTGCCCCTAAAGGCAGTATTCTGATTTCAGCCCCACGCCGATTACTGTTGAATCAGAATATTTATATTTCCCAGCCGATGGCCGAAGCACCGAGCACAGCAGCCGAAGAGCCTTCGAGTCCGCTCACCAGGAACTGTGCCTTGTTCTTGAAGATTTTCAGCACATGACTATCATAGGCTTCCTTGATGGGTTTCATGATCAGGTCGCCAGCCTTGACGAGTCCTCCGAAGAAGATGAAGGCTTCGGGCGACGAGAAGGCGGCAAAGTCGGCACACGCCTCACCGAGCATGTGACCCGTGAAGTCGAAAATCTCCTTGGCCAAATCATCGCCCTTTCCTGCGGCAATGCTGACATCGAGGGAGGTGATCTTTTCTGGATCCATCGCGCGGAGCAGGGACGGACGGTCGGTCTTCTCTAACATCTCGCGGGCGGTACGTGCCACACCCGTGGCGGAGCAGTAGGCTTCCAGACACCCGGTGCGTCCGCAACCGCAGGGACGGCCTTCTGCACCGCGTACCATGATGACGTGTCCTAACTCACCGGCAAAGCCGTCGTGACCATAGAGCAACTGTCCGTTGACCACGATGCCGGAACCCACACCCGTGCCGAGGGTGATGACGATGAAATTCTTCATACCTCGCGCCACGCCGTACACCATCTCGCCTACAGCGGCAGCGTTGGCATCGTTGGTCAGTGCGACGGGAATACCGAGTGCATCGCTGAACAGCTTGGCCAGAGGTACGATGCCATCGTGTGCCCAGGGCAGGTTGGGAGCGAACTCAATGGTGCCGTTGTAATAGTTGCCGTTGGGTGCGCCGATGCCCATGGCCTTGATGTTCCCGATGCCGCCCATCTGGTCGATGATGGGTTGCAGGGCTTCGACAGATGCCTTCACATAGGAATCGACGGAAGCATATCCGCCCGTCTTGATGGCGGTCTGTGTCTTGATGTCGCCACGTGCATCCACGATGCCGAATACGGAATTGGTACCGCCGAGGTCGAGTCCGATGACGTATGGTTTAATACCTTGCTGTTCGTTCATAATATTTGTATTTAAATTGTTTTTAGTCTTTTCAGCCGCAAAGTTATGAAAAATTCGGCGAATGAGCAAAGCTTTTGGGAAATAAAAAAAGAAACTGCGTTTTCTTTTTGTATTTCTCTCGCTTAATCGTACCTTTGCAGTTGATATGCCGTTTCCTATACATATAAATATTGTCGATCTGGTGTTTAAGGGCATGCTCATCGGCATGATTGCCTCGGCACCGATGGGTCCCGTGGGCGTATTGTGCGTGCAGCGCACACTGAACAAAGGCCGCTGGTACGGATTCATCACTGGAGTGGGAGCCGCCGTGAGCGACATCATCTATGCCGCCATCACAGGTTTCGGTATGGCGTTCGTCATGGACTTCATCAACAACGACACGACCAAGTTCTACCTCCAGATCATCGGCAGCGTCATCCTGCTGGCCTTCGGTATCTACACCTGGCGCTCCGACCCCACACGCAACATCCACCAGTCGGGCAAGCAACGCGGGTCGCTGACCCACAATGCCATCACGGCCTTCCTGGTCACCTTCTCCAATCCCCTCATCATCTTCCTCTTTATGGGACTCTTCGCGCAGTTCGCCTTCGTCATTCCCGACAGGCCGTTCGAGATGATGGTGGGCTTTGCCAGCATCGTGGCGGGCGCACTCGTCTGGTGGTACGGGCTGACATGGCTCATCGACAAGGTGCGCGGCATCTTCGATGCAGGTGGCATCCGCATCATCAACCAGATTATCGGGGCCGTCGTCATCATCTTCTCGGTGATTTTCCTCTTCGGCACCTGTACCAACCTCTACCGTTTTTAGGACCATCGGATTATGCAAATAGCACAACAACTCAGAAAGACCAACATCGCGGAATATCTGCTCTATATGTGGCAGGTGGAGGACATCATACGCGCCTTCGACTGCTCGTTGAGCCGCATCCGCCGCGAATACATCGACCGCTTCGACTACAGTGACGAACAGAAGGAAGAGGAGGCCGACTGGTTCGGCAACCTCATCCGCATGATGAACAGCGAGGGCTGCCGCGAGAAAGGCCACCTGCAGATTAACAAGGTGACTCTGCAGATGCTCGAAGAACTCCACGCGCAACTGCTGGGCAGTACGAAGTTCCCCTTCTACAGTGCCGAATACTACAAGGTGCTGCCCTTTATCGTGGAACTGCGCAACCGAGGAGCCAACAAGGAGGAGAACGAGATAGAGACCTGCTTCAACGCCCTCTATGGTGTGATGCTGCTGCGCCTCAAGAAGCAGGAGATTACGCCCAATACGCAGCACGCCATCCATGAAATCACCACGCTGATAGGGCTGCTCAACGACTATTATTTCAAAGACAAGGAAGAACCACTTCAATTCGAATGATGCTATGAACATACTGATTACCGGTTGCCACGGACAGTTGGGCAACGAGATGCAACTTTTAGAGGCCGACCACCCACACCACACCTTTTATAATACAGACCGCGCGGAGCTGGACATCACAGACGGTGCTGCCGTAGAGCGTTTCGTGGCGGACCACGACATCGACGGCATCGTCAACTGCGCCGCCTATACCGCCGTGGACAAGGCGGAAAGTGATGAGGAACTATGCACCCTGCTCAATGCCACGGCACCGGCCTATCTGGCACGCGCCATCGGACAACGTGGTGGATGGATGGTGCAGGTGTCTACGGATTATGTCTTCGACGGCACGCAGCACACACCCTATGTTGAGACCGATGAGACACGTCCCAACAGTGTCTATGGCCGAACGAAGCTTGCCGGAGAGTTCAACGTGCTGAAGTTCTGTCCGCAGGCCATGGTGGTTCGCACGGCATGGCTCTACTCCACCTTCGGCAACAACTTCGTGAAGACGATGATTCGTTTGGGACACGAGCGGCAGGAGATGGGTGTCGTCTTCGACCAGATTGGCACTCCGACCTACGCCCACGACCTGGCTGTGGCCATCATGACCGCCGTGGAACAGGGCATCCGGCCTGGCATCTACCATTTCTCCAACGAGGGTGTCACCTCCTGGTACGACTTCACCAAGGCCATCCATCGGTTGGCCGGCATCGCCACCTGCCACGTGCGCCCCATCCACACCGCCGAATATCCATCGGCCGCTCCGCGACCCAGTTACAGCGTGCTGGACAAGACCAAGTTCAAAACCACCTATCAGATAGAAATTCCCCACTGGGAAGACAGTCTGAAATCCTGTATTGACAAGCTATGAATCAAGAAATAGAAAGAAGAAGAACCTTCGCCATCATCTCCCACCCGGATGCCGGTAAGACCACGCTGACCGAGAAGTTCCTGCTCTTCGGCGGACAGATCCAGGTGGCAGGAGCGGTGAAGAGCAATAAAATCAAGAAGACCGCCACCTCCGACTGGATGGACATCGAGAAGCAACGCGGCATCTCGGTATCCACCTCCGTCATGGAGTTCGACTACACGCCCGAAGGGACGGACACGGAATATAAGGTGAACATCCTCGACACACCGGGTCACCAGGACTTTGCCGAGGACACCTACCGCACGCTGACCGCCGTCGACTCGGCCATCATCGTGGTGGACGGTGCAAAGGGTGTGGAGGCGCAGACGCGTAAGTTGATGAATGTCTGCCGGATGCGCAACACGCCCGTCATCATCTTCATCAACAAGATGGATCGTGAGGGGCGCGACCCCTTCGACCTGCTCGACGAACTCGAACAGCAACTGGAAATCAAGGTGCGCCCACTCTCCTGGCCCATCAACCAAGGGGCGAAGTTCAAGGGTGTCTACAATATCTACGAACAGAAGCTCGACCTCTTCACGCCCGACAAGCAACGCGTGACGGAGAAGGTGGAGATCGACATCGACAGCACGGCACTGGACGAACGGGTGGGCGAACAAGATGCCGCCAAACTGCGCGAAGACCTCGAACTCGTGGACGGAGTCTATCCGGCCTTCAACGTAGAGACCTATCGCGCCGCCGAGGTAGCTCCCGTATTCTTCGGTTCGGCCCTCAACAACTTCGGTGTGCAGGAACTGCTCAACTGCTTCGTGCAGATTGCGCCCAGTCCACGGGAGACGAAAGCCGAGGAGCGCACGGTGCAGCCCGACGAACCCAAGTTCACGGGCTTCATCTTCAAGATAACGGCCAACATCGACCCCAACCACCGCTCGTGCATCGCCTTCTGCAAGGTCTGCTCGGGCAAGTTCCTGCGCAACCAGCCCTACCTCCACGTGCGGCAGGGCAAGACCCTGCGCTTCTCCAGTCCCACCCAGTTCATGGCGCAGCGCAAGAGCACCATCAACGAGGCATGGCCGGGCGACATCGTGGGACTGCCCGACAACGGCATCTTCAAAATCGGTGACACGCTGACCGAGGGCGAGACGCTGCATTTCCGTGGTCTGCCGTCGTTCTCGCCCGAGTTGTTCAAATACATCGAGAACGACGACCCGATGAAGTCGAAACAGTTGCAGAAGGGCATCGACCAGTTGATGGACGAGGGTGTGGCGCAGCTCTTCGTCAACCAGTTCAATGGCCGCAAGATTATCGGCACGGTGGGACAGCTGCAGTTTGAGGTCATCCAGTACCGCCTGGAGAACGAGTACAACGCCAAGTGCCGCTGGGAACCCGTCCACCTCTACAAAGCCTGCTGGATTGAGAGCGACGATGCCGCCGAACTCGACAACTTCAAGAAGCGCAAATACCAGTATATGGCCAAGGACAAGGAGGGACGCGATGTGTTCCTCGCCGACTCCAGCTACGTGCTCACGATGGCTCAACAGGACTTCGAGCACATCAAGTTCCATTTCACCTCAGAATTCTAAACGACTATGACCCGAGAAGAAGACATACGCAACGCCGTGGAAGTGCTCCGCAAAGGCGGCGTCATCCTCTATCCCACCGACACCGTGTGGGGCATCGGATGCGATGCCACCAACAGCGAGGCCGTGAAGCGCGTCTACCGCATCAAGCAGCGCGACGACTCGAAGGCACTCATCTGTCTGGTGGACAGCGATGCGCGCCTTCAACGCTACGTGCGTAAGGTGCCCGATGTGGCCTGGCAACTGATAGACTGTTGCGACAAACCAACCACCATCATCCTCGATGGGGCGGTCAACCTGGCGGAGAACCTGGTGGCCGACGACGGCTCCATCGGCATCCGCATCACCCAGGAGCCGTTCTCCAAGGAGTTGTGCTACCGCTTCCAGAAGGCCCTGGTGTCCACCTCGGCCAATATCAGCGGCGAACCCGCCGCACAGAACTACGGCGACATCGACCCGAAGATCATCGAGTCCGTCGACTACGTGTGCTGGAGTCGCCGGCAGGAGCACAAGCCCCACCAGCCGTCCAGCATCGTCAAGTTGACCGAAGACGGTCTGGTTACCATCATCCGTAAATAACCTTAATCCCCACCAAGCAACGACATGAGCCATCAGGAGACAGCGATACGCTACGGCTGGTTACAGCGGATACACGAGTGGCGCACCACGCACGTGAGCGACAGGATGTTCCTGCTCGCCTTGGCCTTCCTCGTGGGACTGCTGTCTGCCGTGGCCGCCTTCATCCTGCACAGCCTCATCGACCTGATTGGTTCACTGCTGACGGGCAAGTTCACGGCCACGGGGTCCAACTGGCTCTACCTCGTCTAT
Organism: Vescimonas coprocola; assembly: GCA_963620725.1. Taxonomy (GTDB): domain Bacteria; phylum Bacteroidota; class Bacteroidia; order Bacteroidales; family Bacteroidaceae; genus Prevotella. The sequence goes on along the minus strand of CAVFBU010000025.1, from coordinate 3,342 downwards.
CCCGTCATCGGCATCTACCTCACCTCGCTCTTCGTGCGCCACATCGTCAAGGACAACATCTCCCACGGCATCACGCGCATCCTCTATGCCATCTCGTCGAAACAGTCGCGGCTGAAAGCGCACAACACCTGGTCGTCGGTCATTGCCTCGGCCATCACCATCGGCTTCGGTGGTTCGGTGGGTGCTGAGGCTCCCATCGTGTTGACCGGGTCGGCCATCGGTTCGAGGCTCGGACAGGTGTTCCATCTGGACAACAAGACGCTGATGACCCTCGTGGGATGTGGTGCGGCAGGTGCCATTGCCGGCATCTTCAAAGCGCCGATAGCCGGACTGGTGTTCACCCTTGAGGTGCTGATGATTGACTTGACGATGGCCTCGCTCCTGCCCGTGCTGGTGTCGTGTGTCACCGCCACCTGCTTCACGTATATCTTCAGCGGTGCGTCAACCCTGTTCACCTTCCATCTCGACAACGACTGGACGGTAGGGCGTGTTCCGGCCTGCATCCTGCTGGGCATCACCTGCGGACTGGTCAGCCTCTATTTCATCCGCACCATGAATGCCTGTGAGGATGTCTTTGCACGCTTCAAGGACAAGCCCTACGTCAAACTGCTCATCGGTGGCAGCGTGCTCAGCGCACTCATCTTCCTCTTCCCATCGCTCTATGGCGAGGGCTACCGCGCCATCAACCTGCTGCTCAACGGTAGGACGGAGGCCGACTGGAACCAGATTCTCGACAACTCGCTCTTCTACGGGCATCCCGAATACCTGATGGTCTATCTCGCCTTGGTGCTCTTCACCAAGGTGTTCGCCACCTCGGCTACCAACGGTGGAGGGGGCTGCGGCGGAACATTCGCGCCGAGCCTGTTCATCGGCTGCTTCACCGGTTTCCTCTTCTCCAGGCTGTGGAACATCAACGAGGTCGGCATCTACGTGCCCGAGAAGAACTTCGCCCTATTAGGTATGGCTGGTGTGATGTCGGGCGTGATGCACGCCCCACTGACGGGCATCTTCCTCATCGCCGAGATTACCAGCGGCTACAACCTCTTCATGCCACTTATGATTGTATCGGTGTCGGCCTACCTCACCATCATCATCTTCGAGCCACACAGCATCTATGGGATGCGGCTGGCGCGGCAGGGTAAGCTGCTCACCCACCACACCGACCACTCCGTGCTCACGCTGATGAACATGGAGACCGTGATAGACCGGGACTACCAGCCGGTGGATGCGGACATGGAGTTGGGACAGATTGTACACAAGATTAGTCGCTCCCGGCAGAGTGTCCTCCCCGTGACGGATGCCGCCGGACACCTGTTGGGCGAGATAGACATCGTGCGCATCCGCCACGTGATGTTCCGCACGGAACTCTACCATCATTTCCAGGCCCGACAACTCATGACGGAGCCTGCCGCAGTGCTCACCGACGGTATGCCGATGACCGAGGTGATGAAAGCCTTTGAACACACCCAGGCCGACTGGCTTCCCGTGTTGGATGCCGACCGTTGTCTGCGTGGTTATATCTCTCAGAAACGCGTCTACGGGATGTACCGCAAGATGGTGCGCGACTTCAGTCAAGAATAAATATAATAAGGTATCGCGATGAAGAAAGAAGATTTGAGAATCGTTTTCATGGGCACCCCCGAGTTTGCCGTCGAGACGCTGCAAACGCTGGTGGATCATGGCTACCCGGTGGTGGCTGTCGTCACCAAGCCCGACAAGGCCGTCGGTCGCCACGGCTCGGTGCTCCAGGCTTCTGCCGTGAAGCAATATGCGCTGGCACATGGTCTCCCCGTGCTGCAGCCCGAGAAGATGAAGGACGAGCAGTTCATCGAGGCACTGCGCAGCTACCGAGCCAACCTCCAGATTGTGGTGGCGTTCCGCATGCTGCCGGAGGTGGTGTGGGCGATGCCTGAATATGGCACGTTCAACGTACATGCCGCCCTGTTGCCGCAGTACCGTGGCGCAGCCCCCATCAACTGGGCCATCATCAATGGTGAGCGGCAGACGGGTGTGACGACCTTCTTCCTCGACCACGACATCGACACGGGACGGATTATCATGAGTCGTCCGTTCGACATCCCCGATGAGGCTGACGTGGAGTATGTCTACGATGGTCTGATGCACCTGGGCGCACAGCTCTGCCTTGACACCGTGGACTGCATCGTGGCCGCTGACGGTCATCCGGCCACCACCATACAAACCGCCGCGGACGGCGAGGAACTGAAGGGAGCACCGAAGCTCTTCAAGGAAAACTGCGGCATTGACTGGCGACAATCGGCCAAACGGGTGTACGACTTCGTACGGGGACTCTGTCCCGTGCCCGGAGCATGGAGCAGTCTGGTAGCGCCCGACGGCAAGACAACGCTGCTGAAGGTGTACCGCACCGCCAAGACGGGACAGTCTGCAACGCCGGCACGTCCCGGCACGCTCTGCATCGCAGGCAAGCAACTGCTCGTGGCCACGGGTGACGAGTGGCTCCGTCTCGAAGAGCTCCAGCTGGCTGGTAAGAAACGTATGACGGCACGCGACTTCCTTAACGGCATGAAAGACCTGGAGCAATGCCACGTGGAATAACTGAGAAAACCTACTAACACCAAAACCATAAAACAACTGAAAAGATGACAAGAGTTTCTCCATCGTTGCTGGCGGCCGACTTCCTGCACCTCGACCGCGACATTGAGATGATCAACAGGAGTGAAGCCGACTGGCTCCATCTCGACGTGATGGACGGGGTCTTCGTGCCCAATATCTCCTTCGGTTTCCCCGTACTGGAAGCCGTGGCCTCTGCCTGCCGGAAACCGCTGGACGTACACTATATGGTGGTTCATCCCGAACAGTACATCACTCGGACGGCCCAACTGGGAGCGATGATGATGAATGTCCATGTGGAGGCTTGTCGCCACCTGCACCGCACGATACAGGAGATCCACGATGCCGGTATGAAGGCCGGTGTCACGCTCAACCCCTCCACGCCGGTGTCGATGCTGGAGGACATTGCTGCCGATGTGGACATGGTGTTGCTGATGAGTGTCAACCCAGGGTTCGGCGGACAGCAGTTCATTGAGAACACCATCGGCAAGGTGCAGCGGCTTCGCCAACTCCTTGACCGCACGGGCAGTAAGGCACTGATAGAGGTGGACGGCGGTGTGCAGGGCGAGACCGCCCCGCGTCTGGTCAAGGCTGGTGTCGACGTGCTCGTCAGCGGCAGCTATGTCTTCAAGAGCAAACAGCCCGAGCAGGTCATCCGCGAGCTGCGCAGTCTCTGACCGCTCCATACATTTACAACATTTTGCGGTTTTCGGCATTTTCGGGCAAAAAGATTTTGCGGTTTTCGGCAAAAGT